>JAUUYL010000101.1 GCA_030590485.1 Lentisphaerota bacterium
CAGAGATTCTCTTCGCCAGTTTATGCCGGATGTTATGGCCTTTACATCGGTTTCTACGCAGTATCCTTTTGTGAAGAACATTTCTTCATATGTGCAGCAAAACTGGCCCGAGATGTATACCGTACTCGGGGGCGCTCATGCTTCGCTTTGTCCAGCCGAAGTCATTAGAGGCCCGTTTGATGCCGTTTGCGTTGGTGAGGGTGAGCAGGCATTGAGAGAGTTAGTGGATCAATTGTCGACGAGCGCTAGACCGTCAAGAGTTCGAAGCATATGGTTTAAGTTAGAAGATGGTTCAGTCGAGGAAAATCCTACTGCAGAGTTTCAATCCAACATCAGCGATCTCCCCATCCCCGATAGATCCATATGGACGTCATGGTTGAAGAGTACTGAGAACAAAGGCCATACTTTATTGTTGGGAAGAGGGTGCCCGTACAGTTGCACTTATTGTTGCAATCATATCTTCAGCCAATTGGCAACGGGTCGCTATATTCGTTACCGTTCCCCAGCGGATATTCTCGCCGAGCTTAAGCAGCTGAAAAAGGAATATTCTTTGCTGCAATATGTGTATTTGCAATCAGAAACAATACTTTTGAATCGAGAGTGGTTTTTTGAACTGTCTGCTGCATTAGAGCAGTTTAATGCATCCATAGAAACACCACTTGAGTTTGCGTGTAATTACAGGGTGCATCGCAAAGACCTTGATGAGGATATATTTGTTGCGCTTGAGTCTGCAAATATAAAGACAATAGAAATTGGTTTAGAGTCAGGTAGTGAGCGGGTTAGGGAAGAGATATTAAACAGAAAATACACTAATGAGGAGTTCTTGACAGCGGTGAGATTGGCTAGGGAGCACGGTATGAAGGTGAATATTTACAATATGTTGGGTTTGCCTACAGAGACAAACTCAGAGCATATGGAGACGGTTCTCGTCAACAGAAAAGCAGTGCCCAACAGGTCGTTTACATCAATATTCTACCCATACCCTGGCACGGAGCTCTATGATATGTGCAAGCAAGAGGGTTTGATAACGGAAGAGAGTCTATGCCTTGATCCTCTCGAGCGTCGGTGCGCAATCTTAAATTCGCCAACTTTTACGTCACGGCAAGTTTTGCGTGCGTACATACTTTTTGATTGGAGGGTGTATAAAGGTACCCGGTCATCGTGTTTTCGATTTCGTCGCTTGGTCAGGAATTATATGTCGACGAACGGATGCACCAGCAGAGTATTTTCCCGTCTTCTGCCGTTTTGGTGGGATATAAGAAGCTGTTTTGGGATTGAGCCGCAGTAAGGGCATCATAGATAGAGCCTGTCCCAAAACTGGTATTTATCGTCAGTCGTTTAGTTGCCGAAATTTTTAACCGTAAATCTCATCGAAATATTCTGCCGTAAACGATATCTGGGTAAATTCAAGCCATGAATGCCGTTTGTCGACAGACCGCTCCTGCAATGAATCATTGAATACTGTTTGAGTTACGCCGCAGCGGCAAGTTGATTTTCTTTTGCCTGCGCGGCCATTCTCGCAAGCTTCCAAAGGTTGTGCGTAAGGGTGCACCACTCTATTCGGGTCTTCCGATTTGCAAAGCCCTTGCTACGCAAAGGTTTTCCCAGGTAAGCATTTTTGAATATACCAATGCGACCCTCGGTTTGAGCTCGACGCTTTTGAAGAATGCAGAAGTTCTCGTCTTCAAGTTCATCCTTGAGTCGCTCGACTGAACGCAGACAGATAGCATTGGTTATTCCTGAGGCTTCAAGTATTGCACGAGTCTTGGCAGAGTCGAAGCCTCTGTCAGATGCATAGCTTTCAATATTGCCATACGCATCCTCTAAACGTGTAAGGCGTGCCTCCGCCAACTGGGGATCAGCCGGGGGCTGCTTTTCGATGAATTTCCAGTCAACGATCGAACCATTGATTTGTTCAGCGAGATAGAGAGCGTTACCGAATTCCACTTCTGCACCAGCTTTACCGCGAACAATAACGCGCGTAGCTGGCTCGTGCAGGCTAAGAATCTTCTCTTTGTTCAGAACCCTGCGTTCGCCAACAATGCGCTCGTGGGCCTTCTTGTGGCAGTTGGGTTAGGACGTTATCAATTTTACCAAGAGTAAATTGTACTTCGGCTTCAGTCCAGTTTGTCTCCTCCCAATGAGATTCCAATTCACGGTGATAGGTGATGGCATGCGATTCGATCGTTCTCATCAGTTTCTTCATGCGCCTCAAAATAATTTTTCGCTTCTTCTTCGCGTTTTTCTTTTTCCGAGCATGAGTCTTTTCAATGCAGAGCTTATTCATCTCACGCATGAAATATTCCGGCTTACGAATGAGATGCTTTAAACCTTGTTTGCGAATCAGAATAATCGCCTTAATCAAGGTGCGCGTCGCATCACGCAACAAAAGCCAGTCTGCAGGAAAGTGTATATTCATTTTCACACAAGTGGTGTCAGCAAATATCTGTATCATAATAGCGTGTTCTCCTGATGTTGTGGCGATTTTCAGGAATTATAACACACTTATTTCGGGCATTGGAGTCAAACCGACTCCTTTTGCCCGGAATTCTTCCGTCGCAACAAGCTTTAGATCAATGAGTTAGCGGTAGTGGACAGGCTCTAGATAGGTTGCTATTTGTCCCAAGCACTAGCTTGGCTTGTTCTTATCGCAGGATATAGCGTGCTAATGAAATCCTGAATCTCGTGCGGGGTTAATTGGGCGCCAGCATTTGGCATGAACATTAATGAGACATATGCCCATTGCGTCGATTTGCCATGAAAGATGTTGTCCATGGCGGTCCGGAACATACGCTCCAGGTGATATGGCGTCTCATGGTCTCTTGAAATAAACCAGTACACGAAGAGACCCTTTCTCTGCCTGTCTCCTGTAGTGATCTCAAGCACAGTCACGCATAGGGGGGTCGCCTTGCCGTTGATCGTTATGTCCATTGTTGATTGCTTTGAGATCAAATAGCCTTGGCCAGTCAGGCACATTTGAGGTCGGTGTATGCTTGTGCGCTCATTTCCGCCGGTGACGAGCATTGTTGCTATGCCCAGACCATCTGGAGATGTATAAAGTTTTTTCTCAATAATTGTATCAGCCGGAAGCCAGTGTTTTTCTATCGGTGACGTATTATCAGACTCGCTTCCGCAAACAGCGCAAGGCATATGTTTCTTGTCAATGTCATGCCAGACCTTTAGGCAATCCATGCTCTGGCAATGGTGAACATTTATACCGACATAATCTCCTGTAGAAGAGGGGAGTTTACCGAGGAAATTACCTGTTTCCACTACAGAGGTGCCTTCCGTCAGAAGGAGTCCTGAAACCGTTGCGGCAAGCATCGAGATTATTACAATGTATGGTTTTGTGCCTGAGATTTCCATTTTTTGAGTTTCTCTTTTATGTTGATGTTCAGTAATGCACTGAATGTGATTAGCATTAGAACCGCCGAGACAAAGACTATATAGCCTGAATAGTCATGGTATAGTCCATCCGCGAAATCTGCGCTGACAACAATTGCCGCTCCCGCGATAGCCACAATTCGAACTACGTTTGCAATAATGGCTATAGGCCCCGCGGAGAGGAAGATCATCCATTTCTGAAAAATAGTTTTTCTGGACAGGTGTGCATATAATGCGCCAAGGGCTAAGAGTACCAAAATGTAGTTAAGGCCACTGCATGGGTCAGCGACATCCAGACTGAACTGGCCGGGCGGCCTGGATAGAATGGCTGTTCCTTTTCTTACCGAGTCAATGCCGAATCCATTGAGGAGGCCTGTAGCGATTTTTGAGCTCAGTAGCCGCAGTGGGAATGTCAGGCTATCCAGGAATGTCCACGGGATGCAAAAGAAAAGGTACGCACATGGAAACATGATCAACTTGGCGACCTGGCGCCCGAAGAGGTACCATGGTATGCTCCAGATCAGAAGAATCATAGATATTATCGAAAGTCGCGGCAGATGGGTTCTGGCGCTTATAAGCTGCAGTATAAGTGCACTGGAGATTATAATGAGAGCTTTGTTGTCACTGCATTTATCAGCTTCTGCAATACGTTTTCTCTCTGAAACTACGAGGAAGATGCTGATTAGAGGAATGAAGTAGCCGTGTGAGAAATGCCCTTTATAATCATGCCATCTTGTTGCCATCCAGTTAATCGTGGATCTGCCGAAGATATGTGTATCGGCAGTGTTGCCGAGTAGGTGGAAAATTATGACCATCAACAATATTATTATTAACAGCAATATTCTAGTTCGTAATGTCATGATCAGTCGATATGCTTCTTTTTGAGGCCAAGTATTTGCAATAATATCAGAAATATAAAGGTCGGGACAACAATAAAATACCTTTTCCATAGGCGCCTCGGCTCTTGGCATAGTCTGTAGAACCACTGGAGACCGGCATTCTTTATCCAGCCAGGAGCGTCCTTCTGTATCCCGGGTAAAATGTCAAAGGCTGCTCCGACGCCAAGCATTACTGATGTGTCTAGCTTGTCGATGTATTCAGCCATAAAAAGTTCTTGCTTGGGCGTGCTAAGACCAACCCAAAAGAAGTTGGATTTGTTTAATCTGACAATTTCAATGAGTTCTTTTTCCTGATCAGTGGAGAGGGGCTCAAATGGGGGCGTGTAAGTTCCTGCGATTTCGATTCCAGGGTATGTATCCTGGAGATGTTTTTTGAGCCTATCGGCAACCCCAGGACGGCCGCCATAGAGAAAATGTGACAAGCTTGTGCCTGTAGTCTTGTGGCAGATATGCCTCATCAAATCTGGTCCGTAAACTCTGCTTATGTTCGAGAAACCGCTGCCCAGACCGAACCATACAGCTGGCATTCCGTCCGGCACGGTCAGTAATGATCTGTTGTGAGCTTCTCTGAGATCCGGTCTCTTTTGAGACTCTATGATTCCATGTGCGCCAGTTACACATACGTATCCGGCGGATTTCTTTTGGGCCGCATTTATAAGAAAGTCGGCGGCAGTACGGAGAGTCAGTATGCTGATGCCTACACCCAAAATATTCAGCCTATTGAAACTGGAACTGTCGACGGAATGTTTAGGGACAGGTTTCGAGTATTTGAAGCTTTGGCGAAGTATTCTGACAATAAAAGCGGGGTTCCCAAAAACGTAACGAGTAAACATTAGTACGGGCTCAATGGCTAGTCGGTGAAGCCACTGCAGGCCTGCCCTACGTATCCACACCGGAGCTTCTTTGAGCAAACCAGCATAAAACATTATGGTGCCGCCACCTATATGCCAAGCGATTGACTTGGGCGATGCCTTGGCAGCGATATGTGCTACCTCTTCAGACCTTGGCGTGCCCATGCCGATGAAAATAAAATCGATA
>JAUUYL010000106.1 GCA_030590485.1 Lentisphaerota bacterium
ATTCCATAAGTAGGAAACTCGGGCTAGAGCTTGCATATCTTATTAGATTCATTCCCTGCTACAGGGAGATCGAGTGTGGGGGCAGAGCCTCCTTGCCCATCCCCAAAAGATTTTAATGTAACTTGATTTTGTGTAAATCTGAACCCTATGCCTGAAGGATAATGCGAAAAAACAGTTCTTCTTTTCAGTACCCATCTTGCATTTTTCAAAAAATGGTATGACTTAACATCGTTCTGGGGCAAGGTCCTTTGCTTTACTGCCAGCCAGGTGTTGAAATCGATGGTTTCTTCTATTTTTCTCAGCAACTTCTTCCGATTATCTGAATGCTTGACAGGAAAAGGGCCTCCAGGATCATCTGACATGCGCTTCGAGGTCGTAGAGGTGATCAGGGTTCGAGATATGCCAGGCGGCAAAGGCATGCTCCTGGGGGCGAGTTCACAGGTCCCTAGCAAAGTAAAACCGGTGAACCAGGTGGTGGACTCTGAATCCCCATCCCGGATCGGCAACTTTGGAATAACGAAGGAGCATGTACTATGACTCAAATCCTGATCTCCTGAGCTGTAAGTTGCATGTAACTCGCTCTTTGTTATGGTCTGCAGGAATCCTGCTTCGAAGCAATTTGTATTCGCCCCAGACATCGTAATATGAGCCCGCCATTCAAACTGAGGGAAATGGGCATGAGTATCTATATCAGGTCCATCTTCGAAGACCACAACTGATGGCTGAGTACGAGGAGTGCCGGTAGCTGTGAACCCGGAAACAATCTGCGGCTGTGGAGATGCAGGTATCGTCTGTAAAACAGGCACTTCAGAAGTTTTCTGTTGTACTACATGCGTCAACTCATGCGCCAGCAACCGTTGCCCTTCGCCCGTTTCTGGCGCATATAGCCCAGCCCCGAATATAATATCATGCCCCAGCGTATAAGCCTTCGCATTTATCGCCCGTGCAGACTCAGCTGCCCGAGTATCCTTATGCATCCGCACCTGGCCAAAATCATAACCAAAACGCCGCTCAAAATAAGCACGTTCTGATTCCGCCAGAGGCCGCCCACCGCCTTTGATCGCATTGATCTTTGATTCGAGGTCATTGGAAACTTCAGGAGTTGCATCCTCCCTGCTCTTTGCTTGAAGCATCTCTTCTTTCTCCTCTTCTTCAACCTGTCTTTGGACTACAGGTGTAATCTGATCAACAAGCGGTTTTGTCTGAAGTATTTCTTCCTCCTCCTCTTCATCCACCTGTCGCTGCATCCCCGGCTCAGGCATCCGCATCACTGCATCCGCCACCCGATCTGCCTCCTGCTCGTACTTATCCCCTGGCTGGCCGATTATGAGCTTTGTCTGCAAGGCCCATGATTTTATCAGCCGCTGCACAGCCTGGTTACCTATTGTCCTTTGAAGATACAGGATTCGATTAACCGGTGAATCATCAGATCGAAAATCGGTCTTTCGTCTGTGAGAGATTAGATTTTCCTTTATTGGTATCGGTTTTTTGGAATTTACCGTAATTCTCTCTGCCATTTATTATCACCTCAACTCAATAATTTAATGTATGTATGTTTCATCTCATAAAGTACTTCGATCAGATAAGGCCTGACGAATTCCTATTTGATAATCCACTCATCCACATCCTGTCTGGACAGTGCACATTATTTAATCCCTCCGTCCCCTTTTCGATGTTTAAGGTAAAAAGAAGACTTCGTTTTGAATGAGCTCGAAAAGTGCAGCGAGGGCATCCGATTCATTTGTCGCGAAAATAGTTAAGGCGTTGGAAATCAGTTCTGCCACCGGCGCAGGATGGACATAGGGCATGTACTAAGGCCGCATAAATACCGCTAAATTGATATGGTGGATAACCTCGAACCGTTACCTCCGTATCGTCGATCCAGACCTGCTCGCCGGATCGCCGGATAGAATTATGGCAGCATGCCTGGGGATTCCACTCCACTGTTGATTTCCAGAGCGATTCGAGTTCTATCGATGGTCGAAGCCTCGCGCCCTCTTTGCACGCGACAAAGTCCAATTGAGGATAATTGTAAAGCAACTCCATAATGCTATAACGGTGAATATCCGTTAACTCTTCAATTCTGTCGCGAGCCGGCCCGGGAGGCATTCGATATTCTGGACACCATGCCCGGGGTTCCAACCAACGCACGAATTTCAAATGGCTCTCTTTCAACATCTCAAAGACTTCCGACACTTTGTAATCCACTGCGTTTACGTGAAGATACCAATCGACCATTTCCGAGTCAGATATCGGGGTGCTGTCCTTCCAATAGGGATAGGTCACTGCGGTTTCATCGAGTGCCTCGAGCAGATCCCTGGCAGTTTTAAGTCGTACGTCGAATGGGGACTCTTCCGGACAAAGCATATTTGTCGCTCGTGAAAATCGATTTACCGATTGCCGCCCATGGGCGCCATACAGCATGATGATCATGACACCATCCGGTGCCAACATCTTAGAAAGATTAGTTAATCCTTTTCGGGGCTCAGACAGATGGTGCAATACACCGGATGCGTATATGACATCATATCCCTGATCTGAACCTGGTAGGTGGTATGGGTCGAGAATATCACCTTCTATGAATTGTAGATTGTCGACACCTTCCTGTTCAGCCCGCACTTTGGCAATACTCAGTGCTTCAGGGCTGATATCCATGGCGAAAACTTCGGCCTCGGGATGCAGTGCCGCAACTGCAACCGTGCCTGCACATGTGCCGCATCCAGCATCAAGAATACGCAAGGGACTGGACATCGCGAGTCTATCCAGATAACTTAATAGAAGTGATGGAAAAGCATCCATGCGCACTTGTGTGCCCCCATCTGGATAGGGGTATGCATTAGACATGCACTGGACATTCAGCGTTGTGTTATCCATAATACTGTCCTTTTCTACGTCCCCAGTTCGCTCGCCGGGGTTGTTTCTCGCTGAGACGGGGGCCGCACAATGGAGAATTTTTCAACAAAATTCAGATTCTTGATACGCAGAAATCCTTTTGACGTAAGGTCCCAGCAATGATTTGCGGTGGGTTTAAAGAGGTCCCACGTGATACTTCCACTGGAGTTCACTTGGTAGTTCTTATTATTGGTATGATAGTACGCAAGTGTGGCAGTTTCTGCGTCTGGTACTGAGACGAATTCTTTTCTATCAGTGACTTCTCCCACATTTCCGGCCTGACGAGCAGCAGCGGATTCTCCAACGAGGAATTTCCATGCTGTTCTATTGCCGGTAAAATATGGGTCGGTTGATGCCGCATCTGTCGGAATATTTATCTGCCTAAACCCAAATAACACCATTACGTGATTTGTATTCATCCGAGCGATGACATCTCCGACGTGGACGGCTTCACTCACCCGAACTTGTGCGAACCCCCTTTTGGTGATGGCACTCCTTCCTGGACGGTATGCCGCTGCTGCAATATTTAATCCGGGCCCCGCCGAACGGTTGGCTCCGCCCATTTCCGCGATTGCAATAGCGGTTAAACCACTGCAATCCACGCCAAAACGACCGTTGCGTCGACTGTTGTCGCTATTCCATGGCCCCTCATTGACATATGTCTGAATCCCGGCGGCGTCGGTCTGTCTGTCATCCACTGCGGCTTGGGCAATGACTTGTATGGCTTCCGGGGTTCCTTTGCCCACAAAAGCCTGTGAGGTACCTGTCACATCTTTAACCTTGAGAAACTGGTTGGGTTGGCCGCCGGGTTTCGGGATCCGTGTAATCAGATTGCTATGGATAGTCCTTTGGGTACCTAATGCCGCTTTAACCGTTGCACCCGAATTGAGTACATAAGGGGAACCAAATGTCGTCCCGCCTGTGGTCTGCCCCGCGGGAAAGACAGTGATGTTGTTATAATCGGATACTAAATTCTTGACAATTTGCTGATATGTACTTGGTGTATCTTGTACGCTGATGAGGCGGCTATATTGCCCTGACATGCTGATATAACCGTCAACCTGCCATCCTTCCGAGTCAGTAAACTTGGTATTGGTGATGCGATACCAATCCGGATTACGCAATTTTTGCACCTCCACGATATCACCTTGTTTAAGGATCTTCACGATGTTGCCTGAGGGTGCGCTGGCATGAACATTCAACGATTTGTTCTTTATCACAACGCGTTTGATATTCTTGGCTACAAATTGGCGCAGGATGTCCTGTTGCTTTTTGGGTAGTTTTTCTAAATATTCGCGATTATCAATACAGAATTGTTCTAGTGAAATCTTGCCATTATGCCTAACAGCTTCCACGGCTACATATAGACGCTCCCTATATATGCCAGTGGCAGTCCAAACATTTTGTCTTATACTATCAAAGTACCCACCGGGCTGTAATGCCACTAGTACGGTCAACATATGTTGCATTGAGAGGCCATTTAGGATATAGAACGGCTCTCCTGAAATCACCCATAATTGATCGTTTTTCATAATGTCTATAATGTTCTTAACAACCGGATCTTTTTTATTAAGGTTCTCAATATCATCAAGTCGTTGAATTTGCGATTGTCCCGCCGATGAGATGGCAGATGGTGAAACACAGCGGCTTGGCACCATAGCACAGTTTTTTTGTTGTACCACATGCGTCAACTCATGCGCCATCAGCCTTCGTCCCTCGCTCGTCCCCGGCGCATACTGCCCCGCCCCGAACACCACATCTCGCCCCAATGTAAACGCTCGCGCATTCACCGCCCGCGCCGACTCCGCTGCCCGAGTGTCCGTATGCAGCCGCACCTGGCTGAAGTCTTGACCAAAACGCGGCTCAAAAAATGCCCGGGTGGACCCCGGTAATGGCTGCCCACCACCTCTGATGCTGTTGATGCGGGTCTCCACGTCTGAGACAAC
>JAUUYL010000013.1 GCA_030590485.1 Lentisphaerota bacterium
AATTTTGAGCTGATTGTTACTTATTCCGATGGCTCGTCATCGACCCTTGGAAGCACTGGCGGCGGCGAGATAACGCTCGCCAATGGTGTGTTCAGCTATGAGTGGAAAGATATACCGAACAGGCTTGGTATAACTTCGATGACGGCAACTAACCTGGTTGATCCGTTGATTGTTGATACGGTTACGAATTTCAACATAGCGCCTACATTCCAGATTCCGACTTTCAGCACAGATCTGTATGCATTGAAGAATTACAATGTTTACTTTACTACAAAGGGTTCGGTGTCAAGTGGTGTCGATTTCTATTACACTACTGATGAGACTCGCAATCCGGCTTCATGGGTACATGTTAATCCGGGTGCAGCGTTCTCAGTCGCTCATAACGAAACACTGTATTTCCCCTGGGAAGTTGCGGATGCACGTGATCCAAGTGTGTATTTCAGGATTCAGGACCACAGCTATACGCAGGCGTTCGATTCGGCTGTTGACGGGCCTTTTGATGATTATGGGCCTTTCCCAATTTATTATTACAGAGTTGTGTGGGAAGTGTATGATTCGGTTAACACGCAGCAGCTTAATAATCTGAGCATGAATGATAACCTAGGTTTTTCCTCAGCGGGTATGTCATCGCCGATAGTACATTATTATCCGTACGGGAATTGGGACTCGCTCTGGTTTAGAGAGTTCTTCCATGATCAGGCTGTGCTGGGGTGGCAGCCTTCGGTGGATCTGACGAATGTTGTTGTGCTGGAGCGGTCGCAGATTGAGCCTGATTATAATGTGATGGCGAACTTTACGTATGATGGTGACGCGTCAAAGTTCCTGATGCATTCGTGGCTGGAACGCGGCGGTTCAATTACCGAGGGTGCGACGAATTGCACTATCCGTATTTTTGACGGGGAGGGTACTTGGATTACCGATCGGACAAAGACAACCACTGATAATGGTATCTTCTGGCAGGAATGGGATATTGCGGGGTTGGGTTATACTCCGTCAGATGTGTTCTTTGCGAAGGTTTACATAACGTACTCCGGTGTTGAGTATTCGTCCGGTCTGACGTTTATGCTGCGCCTTGCTGCCACGGTAGAGGAGATTGGTGAGGCGATTAATGTTGAGTCGACCTATACTTTTTCGTCTGGCGGAACGAATTTTGCCATCATTTCGTGGCTGGAGCGTGGCGGGATTATTCTTGGCGATTCGACTAACTGTGTTGTGATTATTAATGATACGGGTTCAGGAACGATATTTTCTTCATTGTCGGGCGCGGCCAATGTCAATGGCATTTATCAGCAGACATGGACCGTGCCGGGAGGCTATACGGAATCGGATGTGTTCTTTGGCCGTACTGAGATTGATTATCTTGGCAAAACCTATTCTTCGGGTGACACGTTTATGATGCGTCTGGCGGCTACGGACGCTATTACCAATATGATGGGTGACGTTTCACAGATATTGTCCGATATGAATGTGGTTACGTCGGGGATGGATACGGTGAGGGGTGATCTTGATTACCTTCGCAATACCGCCTTGCCGGGATTGAGTAATGAGCTCAGTGGCGTATCGAACGGACTCTCTACAGCGATTACTTCCGCACGGGTTGATATCCTCGCTGCTGTATACACAAATACTACTATACTGGGGACAGTCAGAACCGATATATCGGGTGTCTCCAACGAGCTGGTCAGTGTTATCGGGCCGGCAGTAACAAGTATATGGGATGAGGTGTCGGGTATCTCTTCGAATGTGTCTGCGGATGTATCTCGTATTCTTACAAGACCTACAACCGTTCAGGACGGAACTACAATAAAGATACTGTACAAGACGCGGCCTAATCAGGCTTCGGTCAGGATCAGTGTCTCGCCGAGTGGTTATGATCAGCCTATGGCGCCTATTGTGGCGGGTAGCGGAGTCTATACGAGGGATGTACCGTTCACTTTCGGAGTAGGGACATATGTCGTTACCTGTTATGATTCGCCCAGGTCGGATAGTATGATTATTGAAAGTGTTGGCACGGCTACTGATGAGGCGTTGAGCATGATTGCCGGGGTCAGCAATGTTCTGGACGCTGTGGCGGCGGATGTAGCGGCGCTTTCAGGGTTGAGCGCTTTGACCAATAGTGTTGCCGACCTTCAGGCAGTTGCCACTGATCTTGCAGGAATCGGCCCGCAGATGACGGCTATTAAAACCGAGGTGGGCGGTTTGGAGGCGAAGCTGACTGCGATTCAGGCCAGTGTGAGTGGTATTGATACGGCATCAATCGAAAGCGGACTCAGTGAGGTCAAGACGGCTGTTGCGTCGATAGACACTTCCGGTCTGGACCAGATTGCGAATCTGGCCAATCAGATGGGGCAGATTGCCAGTGATTCGTCATCTGCGTCACAGAATTCTCAACAGGCTAAAACGTCAGCCAAGGATGCTGCGGATGGTATTCAGGCTCTGAAGGATGCGTTGACTGTTGATGATGTTGACCAGTCGCTCGAGGCTATAGAAGGGATTAGAAGAGCCCTTATTGATGCTCAATCCAGTATTAGCGCCTTGTCGGAGTTGAGTATTGGCGGACGTATGTCGGATATGATTGATATGATTAAGGAGCTTGGTACGAACAAGGGACTTGATGGGTTTATCAAGTCTGCCGAGAATACTCTCATTGAGGGCGGTGCGGGCGGCGATGCTGAAAACGTAGACTTTGATGACCTGGCCAGGACGCTTGAGGAGACAAAGGGTAAAATGATTCATATGGAGAAACTTCTGGAAGAAGCAGCCTATGAGCCGGTTGTTACTGAAGTGCTTATTGGGGAGAAGTAGGACGGCCTTCGGCCGTGGAGATTGGAGAGAATTAGCCGCCGATGAACGCCGATGAACGCCGATGGAGAGGATGAATTGGATGGGCTGTGGAGAGAACCCACCCCGCCTGACGGCACCCCTCCAGGGAGGGGATGGGAAGACTTAAGATCCCCTCCTTGGAGGGGTGGATTTGACAGCCTGTCCGCCGTAGCTCGCAAAGCGAAGGAGGAATCCTCTAGCGAGTCAAAGACGGAGTGGGTTAGGGTATTTTATTGATTCTTTAGGGAAGCCTTTATACTATGTGTTTCATGCGAAGGGTGTTAATACTGTTTTTGTTGGTGGGGATGGCTTTGTCGGCTGATGCCGGCAAGGTGACTTTGTTGATTATGGCCACAAACCCGCGCCGCGAAGCGCAGTCGTGCGAAATTAAATCTAACCTGCCTGCGGGTATCGGAACGAACGATATAATCAATATCGGCGACCTGGAACTGAAGTACGACATTCATAATGACAGGTATTATGTTTACAAGAAGGTGGATCTTGGAGCCGCGGGGTCGGGTAATGAGCATGCCGAGTACCGGATAGATCTGAAGGATATATGGCTCATTCCCGAGGAGGAGATAGAGATCATGGATGCGCAGGCGAAAGCGCTTGCTGACATGCTTGTTGCCTCGCCTCACGAGGAAACGGCACAAGGACTTCTTTCTTTCATCAAGGAAAAACTTGCAGGTGTCAGGACGATGCAGGAGGAGAACCTGGTCGGCAAGGTTGACGTCATGAAGCATATTCGGATGTATCAGGCCTGCGCCGAGGATCTGGACCGGGTAAAGCATGATGTGGGGCTCATGGAGAATCTCGTGCTGAGCACGGGGAAGGATCCGGGCCAGCTTATAGGCAAGGTGAAGGATATACCAAAGCCGGATAGGGATTTTGTCCTGCCTGAGGATGAGTATAAAACGGCGCTCATTGTCATTAAGGTTGAAAACACGTCGCCCACAGAGACTCGTGTGATCCCAAACAACACAACGCCCGCTTTGCGTCGCAGCCTGCCTGCGGAAATCAAACCCCGGGATGTTCTTAATCAGGATGAACTTAAGGCGCTTGGCATGGAAGTCAGGACAGACATGGATAAAGGGATCTCGTATCTTTATGTGACAAAACTGGAGATTCCTCCTCTTGGCTCACCTGGTAATCCAAAGGTATTTAATGTTAAAATAAGGGATAAGTGGAATGTCAACGGACCGCGGATCAAGTCTCTGCAGGGAAGGTCAGAGCTTCTCCTTGGTCAGGTACAGGCTGCTCGCACCACGGTGCCTTCTGTAGAGGCTCTTGTAAGGAAAATAACCGAAAGGCTTGCGGCTATAGAGACAGAGGAGCATCCCACTGAGCTGAATAGTAAATACGTGGCATTCTTCAGGGATCAGTCAACAAGGCTGGATGTTGTTGAGGAGCAGCTGAATCGTATTCTCTCAGCCTTGAAACCCATGTCAAGTAACACGAAACTGGGGTTTAAGGCCAAACCACCAAGTATGAAGTCCACCTGGATGATCATTTATATTGTTCTTGGCTTTCTTGCCTTAGTTAGTCTATTATTCTTCCTACGCTGGTATGGAAAATCGAAGGATGAAGAACTTGAGGAAATGGAACAGTAGCCCATTCGAGATGTAATCTCGAATGGTTGCTTGCCCGCCTTAGCTTTAGCGGCGGAGGGATGGTTGCTGTTGATTTATTCTGAAGTATCTTGTTTTGCCTGAGACGTTCCGGCGCGGGAGGGAAGGAATGTCCATAAAGATTAATCTGCTCCAACTCAAGGAGCATGGTTCTGTTGCTGAGGTCAAGCAGGACGTGGTTCACGTTACAGGCCTGACCAATTGTATGAACGGTCAGCTGGTGACCATAGGTGATGCCACGCAGGGCGTAATTCTGGGGTTCGATGGCGAGTATGTACTTGTTCTTATCGTTAAGAGTCTGTCCAAGATCAAGCCTGGCGACAAGGTTATCACCAAAATAGACGATTTCAGGGTCCCGGTGGGCGATGAGTTTATCGGGCGGCAGGTTAATGCGCTTGCCGAGCCGATCGATGGCGACGGTCCGATCAAGGAATCCATGACAGGCCCGATATTTGCAAAAGCCCCGGGGGTGCTTGAGCGCGACCCGTTGAATGAAGTTCTGGCTACCGGTATTAAGATGGTCGACATGACTCTTCCTATAGGTAAGGGGCAGAGAATGCTTATTATCGGGGATCGAATGACAGGCAAGACTGCCGTTGCCGTTGATACTATCATTAATCAAAAAGGTAAAAATGTTATCTGTATATATTGCTGTATCGGTAAGTCTGAAGCGTCTCTGACCAAGGTTACTGACACATTTGACAGACACGGGGTATGGGATTATACAATGGTGGTTTCTGCTTCGGCTGCGGATCCAATGGGGCAGCAGTATCTGGTGCCTTATGTCGCCTGTAGTTTTGGCGAGTATTTCATGCACGAGAAACAGGCTGATGTTCTGGTTGTGTTCGATGACTTTACCAAGCATGCCTGGGCGTATCGCCAAATCTCTTTATTGCTGGAACGTGCGCCAGGACGCGATGCGTATCCCGGTGATATATTCTACATCCATTCTCAGCTTGTTGAGCGCGCGGGCAAGATGAAACCGGAAAAGGGCGGTGGCACCATGACACATCTGCCTATCGTTGAGACATTACAGGGTGACTTCGCCGGCTATATTCCATCAAACATTATTTCAATGACTGATGGGCAGATATTTCTTAATACAATGCTTTTTGGTGAAGGATTCAAGCCTGCCATTGATATGGGGCTGTCGGTTTCTCGTATTGGAAGCAAGGTGCAATGGCCTGCCATGAAGAAACCAACGGGCATGCTGAAGTTGGATTTTATCCGCTATAAGGAGCTGGAGAAGCTGACACGTATTAAAGCTGGTGTTTCCGCGGAGGTGGAGGCGCGACTTGCCGCTGGCCGGACATTGGAGGAGTTTCTTAAGCAGGATGAGAATGCACCCGTTGCGCTGGAGAATCAGGTGATTGCACTTTACGCTCTGCAGAACGGTTTTCTTGAGGGCGTGGTGCCTGCTGATGTACGTGGCAGGCTCGAGCAATTATTGAATCAAATCAGAATGAATTGCTCTGATACAGTCAAAAAACTGGTGGAATCAGGGAAAATGACGGATGACATCACGGAGGTGCTTGATGAGCAAATCGCTAAGTTCAATCCCGCTGTTTAAGATGAAGGTCGAGGAAAAGGGGCAGATTAAGGACATTAAGGAGATTATTGTCCGTATTGATGGTTTGCCTACTTGCCTGAATGGTCAGATTATCGATATGGGCGATGGGGTCAAGGGCATCATAATGGGTTATGATGAAGATGACGTTCTGGTGCTTGTACTTGGTGATCCCGGTAAGCTCAAGATGGGCAAGGAAATTAAGGGCATAAGCGAACCGTTTGAGATTCCTGTGTCAAATGCGCTTGTCGGCAGAATGATCGGTGCCATGGGCGAGCCGTACGATCAGGGCGGTGAGATTGAAGCGGAAAAAATGGTTCCGGTCTTCAGGGATTCCCCGCCGATCACGAAGAGGGCACAGATCGATGAGTTTATTCCTAGCGGCACTAAGATCATTGATATGCTTATTCCTCTGGCAAAGGGGCAGCGGCAGTTGATTCTCGGCGACAGGATGACGGGAAAGACCGTTATAGGTGTTGATGCTATATTGAGCCAGAAGGGACGCGATGTGCTTTGCATCTATTGCGCTATCGGTAAATCTCTTGCCAATTTGACCAAGGTAATAGGAACTCTTCGTGATGCTGACGCTCTGGAATATACCACGCTTGTTGTGGCTACCGACAATTCGCCAGTGGGCGAACAGTATATCGTGCCGTATTCAGCTGCTGCTGTGGCAGAGTATTTTGCGGCGCAGGATAAAGATGTGCTTGTTGTTATTGATGATTTGACGAAGCATGCATGGGCGTACCGTCAGCTTTCGTTGCTTCTTGAACGACCGCCCGGACGCGAGGCGTATCCCGGTGATATATTCTATGTCCAGACACAGTTGATGGAGCGGGCCGGAAAGTTCAGCGATGACCATGGCGGCGGATCAATAACGTTTCTTGGCGTGGCGGAGACGCTCCAGAGCGATCTGACGGGGTTTATTCCTTCTAATCTGGCGTCAATGTGTGATGGACAGATATTCCTGAGTAGTGCGATTTATGCTGAGGGATTCCGACCTGCCATCGATGCTAATGTCTCGCTGTCTATTGTTGGAGGCAAAACACAACCACCAGCTTTGAAGGAGTTGAGTAGAAGTTTAAGGACAGATTATGCCAAGTTTAATGAGGTTGTAAAGCTGAGCAAGCTGTCGTCCGGTCTCACAGGTGAGGCCGCCAGGGTGGTTGCTAAAGGTAATGTGATTCAAGCAGTTTTTCAGCAGATGGAGTATAAGCCAATATCGTTGCAGGAGGATATTGTCCTGCTTTATGCTGTGGAAAAAGGGATATTGGTTCCTCTCTCCGATGATGACAGAACAAAGTTTTGCAATGAAATATTTGCATTTGCCACGGCGGGACATGCGTCCCTGATTGACGGCATAAGTGAAAGTACGGAATTGACAGATGAACTCAGTCGGGGATTGGATGGGCTTATGGAGGATTATTTTGCCCAGGTGGGCGTGTCGACTGAGGTGGCGGCTGAGACGGAAAAGGGGGCAGATGCAACAGAAGGAGAAGAAACCGCTGAAACGCCTGCAGAATGATTGGGGGGATTGTGGGCTTATGGGAGAAGAGAATTAGCCGCCGATGGCCGCCGATGGACGCTGATGGGGACTTGTGGGCTTAGGGATGAAGAGAATTTGCCGCCGATGGACGCCGATGGCCGCCGATGGGGAGGATTTGATTGTGGGCTTATGGGAGAAGAGAATTGGCCGCCGATGGACGCTGATGGGGAGGATGGGGGGATTGTGGGCTTAGGGATGAAGAGAATTGGCCGCCGATGGACGCTGATGGGGAGGATGGGGGGATTGTGGGCTTAGGGATGAAGAGAATTAGCCGCCGATGGGGAGGATTTGATTGTGGGCTTTGACGATTTGAACGACTAAAACATGAAATTGACTATATTAAATCCGAAGCATGTTATTTTTGAGGGGGAAGCTAAGAATATATTTATTCCGGGCGATATGGCTGAATTTGAGCTGATGGATTATCATGCACCAATAGTCAGTTTGCTGAGACCGGGAAATGTGGTTGTCGATTGGAAGAAGAAAATTCCAATCAAGCAGGGGATGGTCAAGTTTGACCATAATGAGTGTATGATTCTTGTTGAAGAATAAATTCTTCAACAAGGGAACAGGGAACAGGGAATAGGGAACAGTGAGTAAAAAGGCCAGATCCCCTCCTTGGAGGGGTGCCCGTCTTGTCCGCCGTAGCTCGTAGAGCGAAGGAGGAAGGGTGGGGTGGGTTGACATAAAGTGGAAGAGAGTTAGATGGATAATTTTGTAATATTTATGGTCATGTTTGTGACTATTATTGGGCCGTCAGCAGTTATTGCAGCTATTGGTTATGCCAGTATCAGGGCGCTTGGCAGGAATCCGTCAGCGGCACCAAAGATATTGCAGGCAATGATTGTTGCGCTGCTGTTTGCAGAGTCAATAGCGGTGATAGCTCTGTTGATACTGTTTCAGCTGTTTGGAAGAGGATGAGGTGCCAAAGGCACCGATGGTTAATGGTTGATGGTTTTGGGACAAGGTTAGCGGCGCAATGAAGAGTTTTGACCGCCCGCGCCCCCGCGCTAGATGCCCGGGATAATGCGGGTCAGATGGGAGAGTATAGGCTTTGGAAATGCGCTCATAGAGCGCACGCTACATTGATGTAGAGTCGGCTCTGTGAGCCGATGGTATGATGAGGGATTTACGATTTTGAACGATTTAAACGACTATTAACTAATAACTAATAACTGCAGAGGCTGAAAGCCGATGCATTGGGGGGAACATGGATACGTTGATGATATTGGTGCCGATAGTGGTCGTGAATGTTGTTATTCTCGGGCTTATTGTTTTTGTCGTAAAGAAATTACTTTTAAGCGATACAATGAAGGCTGTTGGCACAATCAAGCAGGTGGAAGCGGAGGTGCGTAAGAAGGAAGAAACGATCCGTATGGAAATCGATGTTCATGAGAAGGAATTTCTGACAAAGAAGACCGAAGCTGAAGCCGCGCTGGAGGAAAAACGTAAGGTATCGGAAGCGGAAGTTACCAAAATGAAGGAAAACGTCCTGAATGAGGCCAAGAAAGAGGGCAGCAACATTATAGAACAGGCGAAGAAGAATGAAGAGAAGTTCCGTCAGCAACTGGCTTTGGATATGGAAGATAAGGCTGTGGACTATGCCGGACAGGTGTTTCAAATGGTCAGCAGCGACATGATGAGCGTTGAGTTGAACAAGGCGTTGATTAGCGAACTGCTTGACGCACTTGAGGAAATAGATGCCAGCTCGATTACTATCGATGGTGATGGGGCCGAATTCACCTCCAGCCATCCTATAGAGCCTGATCAGAAAAATCGCCTGGAGGGATTGATAAAGGATAAGTTTGGACTGGAAATCAAGGTCGAGGAGAAGGTCGATGAGGCGGTTCTGGGCGGTTTGATACTTAAACTGGGAAGCCTGGAGATAGATGGAAGTCTCAGAAACAGGTATCAGGAAGCCGTGACGGAAGTAAAGAAATCAGCATAGCTGATTTCTTTAGCCAAGAGGGAGTAGAGATGAGACCGCATTTTAGATTTGATGATTGGGGTTGTGGGGGAGAACCCACCCCGCCTGACGGCACCCCTCCAAGGAGGGGATGGATTGTGGGCTCTGGGAAAGGCATCGCGCAGAGGCGCAGAGGACGCAGAGAAGAGAAGAGGAGAGGAGAGTATTTGTGCTGCTAAGTGAGCTAAAGAAAGAACTCGATTTCAGTACGGATCTGCTTAGCCTTATTGATACGCTCAAGAATGTTGCCGGAGCAAAGTATCATATGCTCGAGAAACAGAAGGAGCGTTTTGATGAGTTCATGGATGCGTTCTCTGATTTCTTTCGTATTGTTAATCTTGTGGAAGTGAGCAGTCCTCTCGTTGATATCGAGTCAGACGTTCTTGGTGTCATAGTTGTGACTTCTGATTCGGGTTTTATGGGCGGCCTTAATAACGGGGTAATACGTGCTGCTTTGGCTTTGCAGGGAGATCGTCCGCCCGAACAGATGTCCTTCGTGGTTCTGGGAGACAAGGGTGCTGGAAGTTTTAGTGATGCGGGACGGGATTTCAAATTCTTCCCTGGGGCAACGGAGGAGACCATTTATGAACAGGCGGTAGAGATTAAGGACTATATTGTCAATGAAGTCCTTGAGGGCAGGATGGGGAAGGTCGTAATGGTTTATCCGCGCCCTATCTCGTTTACCGCGCAGGAAGTAGCGACTGTCGACATATTGCCTTGCTCTGAGCTTTTCGATAAGGATTCGGATACAGGTATTGCTGCGCGAATAGAAGGTAAAGGGCTGATCGCCGAATCCAGCAAGGTGATAGTTGAATCGTCTTACAGTGATATGTTGAGCTATCTGGTTGGGGTCTGGGTCACTTCGATATTGGCGCTGCTGTTCGAGGATAGTAAATTGTCAGAGTATTCGGCGCGCGCGATGCACCTTGAAGGAAGCTTTCAGAAGATCGAGGAGTCTCATGGCAAACTGAAGCATAAGGTCTCAAAAGCTACTCATGAACTTATCGATAAGGGTATGAGGGAATGTCATGCCGCCAAGCAGATCAAGGAAAAGAAGAAAAAGAAGAAAAAGAAATTGAAGGATCAGGAATCTCGTCTTGCCGCCGAGGAAAGAGAGAATAAGGCTGCAGCATAGATTTAGTTAAAAGTTATAGGTTAAGAGTTAGGAAATAATATGAGCGAAGAAACTGCTGAAAAAACATTAACGAAAGGAAAGGTCATTGCTGTGCAGGGCCCGGTCGTCGATGTTAAGTTTGAGAATGTTCAGGACATGCCTGAGATGCATGAGACCATCAAATGCAGGACGTTTGACAAGAGAGACATTATCCTTATGGTTGCAGAACATCTCGAGGGCAATCTTGCCAGATGTGTAGCCTTGCATTCGACGTTGAATCTGCAGCGAAACGCTGTGGCGACAGCAACGGGTGAAACGTTGAAAATACCTGTTGGCGAGGAGCTGTTCGGCAGAATTATCAATGTTATGGGCGAACCGATTGACGGCAAGGGGCCGATCGACACTAATGGTCAATTTGCAAAGATCCATAAGGATGCATCTGCGATCGAGGTGAACGTTGCGGATACGACAACAGTCGGTACGGACGTTGTTGAGACCGGAATCAAGATTGTCGACCTTCTGTTTCCCGTAGTTCGAGGTAGTAAGACCGGTATCATCGGTGGTGCTGGTTGCGGAAAGACAGTGCTGATTATGGAGCTCATTCATAACATTGTGGAAGAGCATGATGGAGCCTGTGTGTTTTGCGGTATAGGTGAGCGTATCAGGGAGGGTAACGAGCTTTATTACGAATTCGAGCATGCCGGTATCCTTGATAAGATCATGATGGCATTCGGACAGATGGATGAACCGCCTGGCGCCCGTTTTAATATCATTTTAGCTGGAATTACCCTTGCAGAATACCTGCAGAAGTCGGGCCGTGAAGTCCTTCTGTTTATGGATAATGTTTTCAGGTTTGTGCAGGCTGGAGCCGAAATCTCAACACTGCTCGGGCGAACACCTTCCGAGACAGGATATCAGCCTACATTGAGCTCAGAGGTTGGAGATGTTCATGAGCGAATCAAGGGTTCAATATCAGCATTCGAGGCTGTTTATGTTCCTGCTGATGATGTGACAGATCCGGCTGTTGTGGCTATATTCAGTTATCTGGATGCTGTTATGGTGCTGTCTCGTGAACGTACACAGTTGGGACTTTATCCAGGTATCGACTGTTTGTCATCATCATGTTCAAACCTCAGCGCATCAGTTGTTGGGCAGAGGCATTTTGATCTCTCTCAGGAAGTTTTGCGAATATTCACTAAATACGATGAACTGCGCAGAATTGTGGCGGTTATCGGGATTGATGAATTGTCAAAAGTTGATAAGACAATATACGAACGGGCTCGTAAACTGGAGAACTTCCTTACTCAGCCCATGTTTGTGGCCGAGTCATTTACAGGTCGTAAAGGTCAGTTCGTCAAGGTGTCTGAAACACTGGACAGTATTGAAAAAATTTGCGACGGGCGAGTAGACGAACGCTCGGAAGAAGAGTTTTATATGATTGGGAAGATTGAATAAGGAGGTAGGTTTTAGGGGTGCAGGCACTTAAAACCTGATGTGGTGATATTATGAAACTTGCTGATAGATTGGTAGAGAAGGGGTTGTTGACGAAGGCGCAGCTTGAAAAGGCTTCGACGTTGTCGCGGGAGACCTATAAGCCGTTGCCTCAGATTATTCGTGAAGAGAATCTGGTCAGTGAAGCGGATCTTCTTGGCGTAATGGCAGAACATCATGGCATGGATTTTGTCGTTCTTGCCGATATAGCCATTAACCAGAAGGCGATTAAGAGCGTCTCGGCCAAGCTGGCTGCGCATTATTCCGTTATGCCAACTGACCTGGATGGCTCTACATTGACACTTGCGGTGTCTAATCCTTTGGACATGGGGCCGGTTGAGGATATAGAGACTAATCTGGGTCTGCGTGTTCGGCGCGTGCTTGCATGTCACGAAGACATAATGAAGGCATTACGCAAGCATTATGGCGTTGGCGCCGATACCGTTGAGAAAATACTCGCTGGAACATCTGATCATGATGATGTCATTGTGCTCGAGGAATCTCATGATCTTGAGAAGATGGCTGAGGATGCGTCTGTCGTAAAACTGGTTAATCAGCTTCTGCAGGAGGCTATCAAGGATCGTGCTACTGATATTCATTTCGAAATGCACCGGGGTGAGATTGTTGTGCGTCGCAGGATTGATGGTATCATGTACGACACAAGCATTCCCAAGAATATGCTTCTGCTTTATCCGGCAATCGTCTCGAGGATAAAGTTGATGTCCGGCTTGAATATTGTGGAGAGACGAATGCCGCAGGATGGCCGTGCAAGGGTCAAGATACAAAGCGCAAACTATGACTTACGGATATCTATCGTTCCCGCTATCCATGGCGAGGATATCGTTATCAGGATATTGCCGTCCACAATGCTGTTCGATATAGGGAAGCTCGGGTATTCCGATGAGCATCAGAAGTTGCTGTCTCATTATATCAACCAGCCGCACGGTATCATCTTTGTGACAGGTCCGACGGGAAGCGGCAAGAGTACCACTCTGTACGCCTGCATGAGTCAGCTTAACACCAGGGATCGAAAGATTATTACGATTGAAGATCCTGTGGAGTATGAGCTGAGGGGGATAACTCAGACTCAGGTCAATACGAAGATAGGATTGACGTTCGCTCATTCCCTGCGAAGTATGTTAAGGCATGATCCAGATATAATGATGGTCGGTGAGGTTAGAGATAAGGAGACCGCAGAAATAGCCACAGCCACCGCGATGACCGGACACCTTGTGCTGAGCACATTGCATACAAATGACGCGGCTGGAGGTGCTGTACGTTTGATCGATATGGGCATCGATCCCTATCTGGTCACTTCAACAGTACAGCTGTTTATCGCGCAGAGACTCGTCAGGGTGATTTGTCCTGATTGCAGGGAGAGTTATGAGGCTGGAGGCAGGACTCTTTACAGGGGTGCTGGATGTAAGAAATGTAATAAAAGCGGGTTCCAGGGGCGCGTGGCGATAGCTGAGTTTCTGCCGTTGATTCCGGAGATACAGGAACTGATCATAGCAAGATCATCGGCAAAGGAAATCCGTGAGAAAGCAAATTCGCTTGGAATGAAAACCCTGAGTCAGGATGGCGAGGACAAGGTAACGCAGGGTATCACAACGGTCGAAGAACTTTTACGAGTAACATCGATTTAGGCGGGCTGCGCCCGCCGACGGTGGACGGTGGACGGTGGACTAACGACTCAAACGATTTACAATGAAAACATACATCTATAAAGCTAAGGTTGGGCCCGGCAAGGAAGTGGAGGGCGAGTTACAGGCTGAGTCCAGCGATGCTGCGGCGGCGAGTCTGGATGCTTTAGGTTATGTGCCGGTTTCGGTGAAGGAGAAGCCTGTTGGCTCTGGCGGATCGGTAAAAAGTGCTTTCCGCCGCAGGGTCAGCTTCAGGGATGTCACGGTCTTTACGCGTCAGCTGGCGAGTCTTACCAAATCGGGTGTCCCGATATTGAGGGCGTTATCAACTATAGCGGAACAGACCGAGAACCCGGAGTTTGCCGTTGTCGTTCAGGATATAGAAGGTATTGTGAGGGATGGTAATATGCTCTCCGGGGCGCTCAAGAAATATCCAGAACTTTTTCCAGAGTTGTATGTCAGCATGATTCGAGCCGGGGAGTCTGGCGGGGTATTGGAAAACATTCTTTTCCGGCTTTCCGAGGCACGGGAAAGTGAGGACGAGCTGACGAGGAAAGTGAAGTCCGCAGTCGCGTATCCTCTGCTTATTGTAATCGTGGGAATAATAACGGTTGGCGTGCTGTTGACATTCTTTTTGCCTAAGATTGTGGTTCTTTTTAAGGATTATGATGATTTGCCTCTGCCTACCAGGATGATAATGGGGTTGAGCGATTTCTTTGCAGGCTATTGGGCATGGATGATTGTGATCGTAATGCTTATGGCTGTGATTTTCAAGAAGCTGGCGTCGATGGAAAAGGGCCGCACATTTGTCGATAGAATAAAAATACGCTTTCCGCTGGTAGGAAAGTTTATTCTGCTTTCTGATATTGCCCGTTTCGCAAGGACTCTGGCACTCTTAATCGATGCGGGAATCTCTATAGACAGGGCTCTTGACCTCAGTGCTGATACACTGAGTAATTCTTTGCTTAGAGAAGAAATTAAAATCCTGAAGCGAAAGACGGTTCAGGAAGGAGCGTCAGTATCGAGTGGCTTGAAGAACTCTGAATATTTCCCACCGCTTGTCTCTAATATGACGGCTGTGGGCGAAGAGGGCGGACGCATGGATGAATCTTTACTGGAAGTGGCAGACTTCTACGACAAGGAGATTGATACGTTGAGCAAAATGGCTACGAGCCTGTTGGAGCCAATACTTATTCTGGTTGTAGGGCTTATTGTCGGGTTTATTGTCGCTTCCATGTTGTTGCCAATATTCCAGCTGGGAACGTCGTTGTAGGCGGGTGTCGGGTGTTGAGGGAAGAGACTTATGGGCTTAGGAATGAAGAGAATTAGCCGCCGATGAACGCCGATGAACGCCGATGGGAAGGGATTTGATTGTGGGCTCGGTGCTGATGGGTTTAGAAAAATTTACAGAAGGTAACAAAGGTAATGAAGGTAGAGACTTGTGGGCTCTGTTCACGTTTTACGTTTCACGTTTCACTCTTCGTTTCACTCTTCTTGTTTTCTTCGCAGGTTCTTTTTGCGGGGTCCGAGTGGAAGCTGACTAAGGGTAAGCATTTCGTAATCCATTACAAAGAGGATAAGAAATTCTCTGAGCAGGTTCTGCGACAGGCGGAGAAGCATTATAAGCGAATCACTCATGATCTCGGATATACCAAGCATGGGAATTTCTGGCTGTGGGATAATAGAGCAAATATATATCTTTATTCAACAAGGGAGAAGTTTGTTAAGGCGGTGGGGGCCCCGAAATGGGCGACAGGAAAGGCGGATTACGAGAAAAGGACCATAGCTGGAGTCGAAACCAGTCAGACCTTCCTCGAGTCCGTGCTTCCGCATGAGATGGGGCATTTGGTGTTCAGGGATTTTATAGGCTTTAAGAATAAGGCACCCCTGTGGCTGGATGAAGGTGTTGCCCAGTGGGCGGACAAAGAAACCAATATCAGGGCTGAAAGAGCCGCTGTTCGTTTATATAAAAAGAAGCAATTGATGTCTCTTGCCGCTTTGACTGCCATGGATGTCAGAAAAGTCACTGATACAGGGAAAGCCGCTGAATTTTATGCTCAGGCTGCCAGCCTGGTCGGGTTTATGATCGAGAAATATGGAGCAGAAAGGTTCACTAAGTTTTGCAGAAAACTCAGGGATGAGAGTTCCATTGACGATGCTTTAAGATTTACATATCCAGAAGGATTGCGTAGTATAGACGAGCTTGAACGACAGTGGTTAAAAAGTTTCGGAGGTGCAAAATGATTAAGGATAGAGCTAGATCGGGCTTCACGTTAATTGAGCTTATGGTGGTCGTGATTATTATTGCGGCACTTGCAGGTATGGTGCTTCCGAGAGTGTTGCCAGCATCTGACGCGGCTAAGGCCAAGATTGCCAGAGGTGACATTGCAAATATAACTACCTCAATACAGCTTTACAAACTTCATGAAGGTTCGTATCCCAAGAGTCTTGCGGACCTGCGCAAGAAATCGACATCCGGGGATTGGAAGGGTTCTTATCTGGAAAAGGCGGCTATTGACCCCTGGAAACGCATGTATCATTACAAATATCCCGGCGGGCACGATAGCACGTTTGATTTGTGGTCAGACGGTGCCGAGACGTTAACTGCTGACGACAACATAAACAGCTGGGAGTGAGCGCTCTGTTGCCTAAACGATTAATGCATGCGCGGAGTCGGAGTGGTTTCACTCTGGTCGAACTTCTTATTTCCGTAGTAATACTCTCTATTGGTGTTGTTGCTGTGTTGCATGCCTTTGAGAGATCCTTGTTTGCCCTTGGCTCCGCACGTGACCATCTCTGGTCCAATCTCCTGATTCGAGAGAAAATATCCGAGATAGAGGTCGGGCTGATTACTGGCGACAGTGAATCTATTGATTCCGGCATGGGCGATTTCGATGAGCCGTATGAAGGCTTTGCCTGGGAGTCATCTAATGAAGAGTTTGCCATACAGGAGTCGGCAGAAGGCGTCACAAACAAGGTCTTGTCTATAGAGCTGACGATATGGCGTCGCGGTGTTAACAGGGATTATGTGGTGCAAACCCTTAGAGCTTATTGATAATGAAAAATCTGCAAAAACAAAAATCTTCCTCAACTTCGGCGTTTACGCTTATTGAGCTTTTGGTTGTGACGTTGATGCTTGGTCTTGTGGCTGGCGCCATTTCGGCCTGTCTGACCGGCGGGATGAGGGCGTGGGAAAGTGTACAGAATTTCAATTCACTCGAACTGAATGTTCTGCCGCCATTGCTGTCCATTGAGCGGGAAATGAGAAACTCCATGGATTTCTATGGCATAGAGGTTGAGGGCGGTGAGCAGGGGATACAATTCGCCGCATTGGTCCCTGTCAGCAACGACCCGGATTCGCCACTGCATATCGGGACGGTTAAATATTATTTTGAGTCCAGCAGGAAGGTACTGCTTCGCAAGGCGTGGGTGTATAAGGAAGCAGAACCTGACAGGCCGGAAATAATCATTTCCGGTCTTGGTGATATCGGTTTTGAATATTTCTACACATCGGAAGCTGATGGTGTTACGTCGGGAGTTTGGGATGAGTACAGGGAATCGGGCACGAATTACTTAAATGCCGTCAGGATCAGATTGACGTCAGGGGTTGGCCGGAGTGAGACGGAGTTGGTGCGGACTATCGTTCTGCCCGTAACACGATACGTGAAGAGTGAAACGTGAAGCATGATGCGTGATCCGGCTTCGCCAAAAGGCTTCGCCGGGACAAGAACGTGATGTGTGATGTGTGATGCGTTTAAATCGTTTAAGGCGTTGGAGTTATGAGAGTTGATGATATGAAAAAAGGAAGTGTACTGATTGTGGTCTTGTGGGCGCTTTTCTTTCTGGGGGCGCTTGCGGTTTCGATAGGCACAAAGGCTGCGGCGAGTATTCGGCTGGCAGAGCACTTAAAGGCGGCTTCAATGGTGAACCATGTTGCGAGCGCGGGAGTTGCCCGGGCGGTGGCGGCAATAAGGTCGGGTAATGAGGAGATCCTGGCTGGTTCCGGCTCAGAGTATTGGAGTCGTGATAATCCTGCGGTTGAAGGGGGCGTTTTTTCTGTTGTTTTTCTGGATATGTATGACGATCAGCAATCTGTTACCAACTATGGCGTGATATGCGAGTCGTCGAGGACCAATATCAATAATATGACTCAAGTCAGGGGGCTTTTGCAGAATATGGCAGATAGAGCGTCGGCGGAGGGGCTAGTGGAAAATGTCAGGCAGTACAGGTTGGCCAAGAAAGCATTGACAAAAGGCCGTTCAAACGGCAAATTTGAGTCTATTTACGAAATTTTACTTGTGGATGGAATGAACGACGAACTGTTTGAGGAGATGGAGCCATCTGTAACGGTTTTTGATTGCGATTGTTTCAGCGGTATTTCAAGGGCCAGGATTTTTTCTGGTTCCGGCGATGATGATGCGTTTGTTATAGCAGAGGGTCAGATAGAATTTGTGTTTAACAGGAAAAAAGACAAGATAGTTTACTGGAAGCAGTAGTATGGCGAAAAAGTTAATTTCAGGAGAGTTCTCCACGGTATTTGTCGAGACGGGTAGTAACTGGTTCAAGATCATTGAAGCTGAACAGTCCGCCAAGGGTCTTCGTGTGTCCAGGGTGCATCTGGAAAAATTTGAAGATATAGGTCGAGGTTTGTCTCAGTCTATAGCTGCAGCTTTTAAAAAGAAGAAATTCTCAAAAACACCCGTTGTTTCCTGCATCCCCAGGCAGATGGTCAACATTCGAATGTTGGAGCTGCCTTCTACCGATACGGATGAAATCGTAGATATGGTTGGCTTTCAGGCTGGCAAGCAAACGCCGTATTCTAAAGATGAGATTGCTTTTGATTATAAGATGCTGGCGAGCGCGAGGGATGGCTATACCAGAGTCCTGTTGGCAATCGTTCAAAGAAGTGTGCTTAGACAGAGATTCAGCATTCTTGAGGAGGCCGGTCTCGAAATAGCGAGAATGTCCGTCAGTTCCGAAGGTGTTCTTAGCTGGTATGAGCAATCGGTAAAGAGTGAGCAGACGGCACCCGGTGCAACGGTGCTGCTGGATATTGATTCGACCTATTCGGATTTTATGGTTATCTCAAGAGGCGTGCCCGTGTTTACTAGAAGTATTCTGATCGGCGCAGATCAGTTGACGGGGAATTTTGATGTTGCTAAGGATGAGTTTCTTCAGGAAATTAACAGGTCAATGGACGCCTGTCGTGGCGAATCGTCAGAATTGGAGATAGGCAGCATGGTTCTTAGCGGTGCGGCACCTCAAATCGCCGGATTGAGTGAGCATCTGGCTGGTCAGCTTGGCTTTTCAGTAAAGAACAGAGATTGTCTGCATGATGTATCGAAGATGCCTGCGCAGCCGGTAATGAGTGAGTATCCTACTGTGTCGTTGACATCGCTCATGGGTATGGCATCCGCGCCTGATCAATTGGAATTCAATATGATTCCAGACTCAGTAAAACTCCGTAAGGAGCTCGTGGAGAAGGCTCAAAACCTGACGTCTTTCGGGATATTGGTGATGACTCTGATGATTTGCGCTTCCACGCTCATCGTTGCGAAACTTTTCTATAAGGAGGCGAGACTAAAGACGCTTAAACATTTGGTTGGCAAGACTGACTCGCATGCCAGTGAAGTTGATAGGCAGGAGGCGATTATAGATGTGGTCGATAAGCGCAGTGATCCTACATTTGCAGTCATCAATATCCTTTCCGAGGTTCATGTCTGCGTGCCGGACGGCACGGTGCTTGAGGAGATAGAGGTTAAAACCGGAGACGCTACAGTCCGTCTGCGGGGATCCGCTCTGGCACGGGCTGATGTCCGGACTTTAGTTGCTCATCTGGAGCGGTCTAAGCTGTTTATAAATGCCAAGAGCGAATCCGAATCGAGGGATCCAAAGACACGCAGGGTTGTATTTGATGTAGTCTGCCTGCTGGAGAAAAAACCTGATGCTTGATAAATTAAAAAATCTGGGGACAAAGGAGAAGTTTTTTATAGGCGTTATTGTGGCAATGATATTGTTGCCTGTTATAGGTTCTTTTGTGATAGCTCCCGCTTTAAAGCGCTATGAAGTATTGGACGCGGCAATACTGGAAGCATCTGCCGTACTCGAGGAGAATAGGACCCGAATCGGAAGAAAGCAGAGCACCCAGCAGCAGTATGACGCTATACGCGGCCGATTGGCGAAGGCGACATTGGCGACTGAGGATATAGCCACCATGAAGGGGAGTATAGACGAACTGGCAGAGCTGTCGAACTTGACCTACGCGAAAATGTCACATCAGGAACCTGCACCGCTAAGTGAATTCTGTGATGAGTATGTAGTGGATGTCGGCAATTTCCGGACTGACATGAAGAGTCTCTTGACGTTTGTGAGGGAATTACATTCTACGCCAGGAATGATGAGGGTTGTCGGTTTGAGCATCAAACCGGTTAAAGGCGAGAACAGGGTTACCGGTTCCATAACCATATCGAAAGTTATGATTGCCGATCCTGAGCGCAAGACCGAGAATGAGCCGGGAGATGCTGTTGTAGCTGAAGGCGAAAAGTAGAATGAGTACAGATGACATCCCTGATGTAGCACCGGAGTACGCACCCAGCAATGAAACTGACTGGGAATCGGTGGGGCGGGCGTTACCGGAGACTCTTGATCCTGTAATGACAAAGGCCTTGATTCAGAGGTATATCGAGACAGAACGACACAGGAACAGGCGTGTTCTTCTATGGATAAGCGGTATATTTCTCTTTGTGGTGCTTCTGATACTTGTAATGTTTATTTCGATAGGTGTGGTTGTTCTCAAGAAGTCCGTTTCCGCCGCCGATACGGCCGAAAAGATGACCCTTCAAACGTCAGCCTATGCTGCGGAAGTAGTGGGTATGTCTAATAAACTGGGCCTCCTTGAACGGAACACTGAGGGCATTAAGAGTTTAGTGGATGAAAAGGAGATGCTGGCAAAAAAGAAACAAAAGATTCTCCAATCTGACCTGAAGCGTTTCAGTGCGTGGGTTTCTAAAAAGAATAAGAGTGAGAAGGACGCCATTATATTGATGGAGGGGAAAATCAAGGAGCTCGAAGCAACCTCCGCCATTCGGCAAAAAGAGCTTGAGCAGATCAGAGTGAAGTACGCCGCAGTTATGGAGGTTGCAGCAGGAATGGGCGCTCAGGCCTTTACGATGGCGTCAGTTGCATCGGAGAAAGACGAGCCGGATGACGTTGTTACTACTGTTTTGAGTGAAAAGGATACTGCGTCTGACGGCGCCACGGTTGCGTCTGCCAGTACATCGCAGGGCAAGACTGCCAGGTTGTCTGCCGGAGCTGTATCTGTAGTGTCGTTCCCCGACGGGGACAGGTACAGGGGGTCGTTCAAGGGCGGACTGTTTCATGGATGGGGGGTATATACTTATGCCAGTGGAGACAGGTACGAGGGGGATTTTGAAAGCGATATGAAAAGCGGAAGCGGAACTTTGTTTTTTGCGAATGGCGATAAGTATGTCGGGAGATTTAAGAACGACATGCAGAACGGACAAGGTACGTTCTATATCAGCGACGGGGAACGTTATGTAGGTGCGTTTGTGAACAGCAGGATGACAGGGAAGGGGACTCGCTTTTATAATTCGGGAAATAAATATGAGGGCGATTTCAGAAACGATTTACGGCATGGCAATGGAATTTTAACGTTTCAAAACGGCGATATATACAAGGGCGAATTGCGTGACGACAAGAGAACTGGGAAGGGTACGTATATCTTTACTGATGGAGCCAGATATATCGGCGACTTCGATGATGGCCGGAGACATGGCCGGGGACGATATATTTATTCTGGCGGCGAAGAATTCATTGGCGAGTTCCGGGACGGAAAAAGAGAGGGTGTAGGCCTTTGTATTTATCCTAACGGTCAGCAGCTCAATGGGTTATGGAAAAACGATGAGTTTGTTCGCGTAATAGAGAAGTAGCCCTTTTCGCCAATAAAACCCAGAATTACCTTGACGAAATCACCATTTTTCGAGATAATCACTCCATAAATAGGAGATGTTTCATGGTATGTCGTGGTTTCAAGTATAGCCTTATTCTGGTGTTGCTGGCAGGAATGTTCAGCCTGTCAGTTCAGGCCGCCGCCACTCTGCCTTTCAATGAGACGTTCGAGGATATTAACAGTTCTGATGGTGTATCAGGACTTAATGGATGGCTTGCAACTACTGCGGTTGTTGCCACAAATGCTACAGCGTTCGCTGGCACCAACTCTGCATATATTCCCGATACCGAATCGCTGACGAATGAAGCTACGGTGGCAGTGGATCAGAATGTATGGATTGAAGTTTATGCGAAGGTGACCTTGGAGGGTGTCGGTGTTTCGGGTCTGGTTCCGGCGTCGGATGTGGTTGCACAATTTTACTTCAATTCCGATGGTTACCCTGTAGTGCTTAATGGATCAACGACTAATTGGGTGATTTTGAGTCAGACCATGGCTGGTAATGCCTTTACTAATGTTGTCGTGGAAGGTGATTGGGTTCGGCTTTCAGTTTTCATGAACTACACGGATGAAACCTGGGCGCTGTTTGTTGACGGCGAGATGCTCGATGACGATATAGAATTCAATAAATCAACCAACAAGTATCAGGGGTTTGTCGTTGAAAACGAGACCTATATTGATAATTTCTGGATGAATACAGAACGTCCGGACGGTGACACTTCTAATTCGCTACCGCGTCTGCTTAGTGATACTGATGGGGATGGTATGGGCGATGCCTTCGAGTTGGATTATTGGGGCAATGTGACGTATGAGACAGGTACTGGTGATGCCGATGATGACGGACGCTCCAATGCTGAAGAATATAATATCACTCCGGATAGCAGCGATCCAACGAGTGCAGATAATTCGGATCAGTCAATCCCCTATAGGGAAGACTTTGAAAATGCCACGCTTGGCAGTAGTTATACGAATAGCAGCGGTTGGCATGCTATAGCGAACACCGGAATCATGAAAGTCGTGTCGGATACTTTCGAACTCCAGCAGGCCATGTCGCTGAGTAATGGCTTCATGAGTGTAGGGCTTTCGGGTACCAATGGAACGAATGTATGGATACAGATTTATATGAAACCTGTGGTACCGGAAAATGCCGCGGTGCCAGTTATAGGAGCCGCAGCAGTTGCAACGTTTTATGTTGCGAGTGGAGGTGTTCTCAGGGCTTCATCTGGTGGCGTTTTCTCGAACTGCGCGGAAAATATACCGGCGGATACGTGGCTTGGGTTTGTCACTCATCTTGATTATACCACCGAGACTTGGGATCTTTATGTCGCAACCAACGGTGTTTTTGGTGAGAATTTGGTTCGGGCTAACGATACGCCATTGGATTTTAGTAAGAGTTCATCACATCTGACAAACGTGATTATTGAGCTTTTTGCGGATGAGACCATGTATGTTGATGTTCTGGCCGTCTCGCTCGCTCATACAAATATTGTTCCGGCATATTCCAATGTCGTTGCCTATGACAGGCTTGTGGGTGAGGCCAGAACCGCGTCAATGCCACCATACACTTTTGCCTCCAATACTGTGGCCAGCACGCCAGCTGGTGATCTTGGTGAATACCTGTTGTGGGGGATGACCACCAATGATGAGTTGGTTGTCACTGTACCTACAAACATTCCGCAGGCAAGTCTGTATACTGTTGCTAATCAGGATGGAACAAATTATTGGCAGGGTGATGGCGCAGCTCCGGCGGCGACCAATATATTCATAAACAAGGCCACAGCTTTGACGATGATGAAGAAATCCGGTCGCGATGAAGTTGTCTTTTATCCTTACAGTAATTATGTCGCTGAGGTTGGGAGTGTTGTCATTCTGGGGAATGCGGGCGTTTCAAATGGATGGAGTTACACAGGAACACCGTTTACTAATGATCGTGTGGTTAATCATGCATCGAATGGGCTTATGCTTACCAATTTGGCAACGGCTGGCGACAGGATTTATCTCAGGGAATCAATAAGGCTTGTATTCACGTCAGACAAAAAGTGGCTGTACGGAAGGGGCGAGTCTAGTCACGTCATTGGTAAAGACGAGAAGTTCTGGTATTATAATCTGTCGGCCACGAGTTTTACTTGGACAGCTACAGGACCGTAGATATGAGAAAAATTAAAACTACATATATATTACTGACTTGTCTAGGGCTGTTAACTGCATCCCTTGGATTTAGTGCGGATGTTGATGTTATCGCCGCTGGCTTAAAGGGCACTGATGCAGAGAATGCTAGTTTTTCTTTTACGCCCGAGGGCTATATCACGATAATGTTTGGAGCAACTGGCGCGTTTCCAGCGCGTACGGCTGGGACAGTGCTGGCTGACGGCGGTGTGTTCTCAGGCGACTATACGGCCGCAGGAATTCATAAGGTTGGGTTCAGGATACGAAGCGAGTTACAGGTTGATGGCCCTGTTGTTGCGAGTGTTGTTTTTAAGAGCGGAAGTGGCAGAATCTGGATCAACAGGAATGTTGAGGTGTCGAATCAGGCCGGACTTTGGGTTGCCAATAATATTGAGTTTACCAGGGCCGCAGGATGGGAACGTGATGGGCCAGGCAATCCTGATGTTCTTTGGGACATAGATATAAAAGATGTCGTAAATATAGGGATACGGTTGGCTCAGGTAGGAAGCCAGGCGCAATCCTACAGCATCGGCACGTTTGTCTTGCTCGACAGTAGCGGTACGGTTGTTGGGGCGGCTGGGCTTATGCCGTCCAGGGTGATGGACTTTTTTGCCACTGTCTATGGAATTTCAGATATCAATGATATTACCGATGAATTGAAAGACAAGGATAGCGATAGCGATGGGATGAGCGACTGGTTAGAACTTATGGCTGGAACTGACCCTGAGGATAGCAACTCTATATTTGTCGCGAAAATAGTGGATTACGCGGCTGATGGAATTACGGTCAGCTGGCCTTGCGTGTCGGATGGTGTGTATAAGATCATGAGGCGAGAGGGGTTTGGTTCTGACTTTGGAGTGATAACGCTAGGCCTTGAACCTACACTTTCGGATATTGCTAATGGCAAAATGGAGCATAAAGACAGTTTTGCCCCAGGCCGTGGGCCATACATGTATAAGATTGTTAAGCAGTAGTTATGAATATTTTGAAAAGGAAAATATCACTGTTGGCCGTTGTTGCAGTATGCCTGCTGATAGGCACTGTTTTTTGTGATGCTACGGTGTATCTTGAGACATGGGATAGTGGTACTTCCGGTTGGCAGATCAAGTCCGAGTTTGAGGGGGCTGCAGAAGGAACTCTAGCCAATTCGAGTGGATATCTCTCTATAAGCGCTTCGCCTGGATCGGCTGTTTTAACGGATATTATATTCGCTGACAGTAGTGCGGACGGCTCACTCATCGAGACGCATTTTTCTACTCAGGCGATATTCTTTACTTTTTATTCTAATATGGATCCGACGTATCTTTATGCTTATGTTAAGGGTACGAATGTTTCTGGTGGTGATATTCTTTGGCTGAACGAATTATCATCGACCGCGGGATCAAAGTATGTTCAGTTGGGGTATGACAGCGGCAACGGCTGGGAAAATATGCTCGCTGCGTCAACTTTGGCGGATTGGACGGAGACACTGACTAAGTTTGATGAGGTTGGTATTGCAATCTGGTACCCCGGTGATGCCGGTCAGGAGTACGGAATAGACAATTTCACCATTGATGCAATGATTCCTGAACCGGAGACCTGGCTGATGCTTGGGTTCGCGCTTCTATCTATTACGATTACTTTCCGACAGCAAATCAATGAAGCCGTGGTTAAAGTTCGGTCGGATACTTGATGTCGGCTTTTTCTCTGAGGCCGGCAATAAAGTCCTTGATTATCGCGCCTTGCTTCTGACGTCGAACAATTTCAATAATCTCTTCCCTCGGCATGGATTGTGCAGGTTTTTTCTCTGTAATTTTAATGATGTGATATCCAAATTGGGTTTCTACTACCGGGCCAAGATCATTAAGTTTCTGCTTGAATGCGGCGTCCTTGAAGCCCGGGTCAAATGGGCTTTCACGATGGAGCTCGCCCAAAACACCGCCAACCTTACTGCTTGAACAGTTTGAATGTTGCTTTGCCATGTCAGCAAAGTCGGCGCCATCTGCAATCTTCTGGCGGATGTCGTCGAGCTGCTTCTTCTTCTCAGCCTTTATCTCCGCGGTGTCCTCTTTGTCTATCATTATAAGGATATGGCTGACATTTATTCGGTCAGGCTTATCAAGTTGCGCTTTATTAGTTTCATAAAACTTGTCGGCTTCTTCGTCCGTTACAGGTAAGTCTTTCTGAATCAGTTGATCAATCAGCTTCTTGGTTTTTATGCTGGCAGTCATTTCGAGCATGAGGTTTTTCTTTCCCCATGGACTCTGTTCGATGGCCTGCTCGATTGTGACGTCGGGAGGCAGCTGTTTAGTAATTTCCTCAAGAGCTTTTCTCTCGTCTTCGGCGGTTGCTACGATTTTTCGTCTGTCGGCTTCATTCAGAAGAACACTTTTCTCGATGAATTGCTCAACAGTGCTTTTCAACATGCTTGCCTTGATCGAGTCAGCGCGATCGGGCGGAATCTGGTTTATTATGCTGGCGATACGGAATTCGATGAGCATCTTTACGGTGCCGGCGGTCAGTTTAGTGTCTCCTATCTGTGCAATTACAGTATCTGGCGGCATCTCACCGCGTACAACCTTCATGGCTCGTGAGTCGGGCAATGCGGACATGTTCATCGGCGTCATGCTGGTCTCAGTCGGCTCCGCTTCTTTGGTCTTTTTGCCGCAACCCAGAACGGCCAAAGTTACAAATAGTCCAATAGCTATACGTTTAATCATAATCCTACGCTCCTGTTATTTGTTAAGTTCCATGATCTCAAAAGCCTTTTCACGGCTTTGTGAACTTATATCCAAGTGGAAGTCCATGAATGTACCAAGAATATCCTTTAAAGCAAGCACTTGGTTTTTGCTGCAGCGCACATTCTGAAGCGATCGGGGGGATGGTGCGGATTGCCATGCTTTGATCATGGATACTATATCAGGCCCTAAACGCTTGGTTTTGCTTGTGTTTATCGATTCAGACCTCATACATTCCCCGCAAATCAAGCCGCCATTATCGAATGAGATGACCGGGATCGAGCCATCGGGTATTTTCTTCTTACAGCTGGAACAATTGTTGAAGTGAGGTGATACACCAAGCAATTGAGCCAGATGGAGTTCAAACCAGAAGATATATTGCGTTCTCGCCGACTGCTCTGCAAGCGCGTCGAGAGTCAGGTCTGCCAGCTCATAAAGCTCTGTCTGATGACCGCCTGGAAAGCTTACTCGCTGGAACATATCGCAGACGTATGATGCACATGCTGAAGCCCGCCAGTCTGTACGGAAATTTCTTCTTATTTTGATTGGAGCGCATTCTTTTGCGATGTGTAAGCCGTTACGCTCTTTCCGGTAATAGAGAAGTTCGCATGTGTAAAAGAGGTCGTATTGTCCCGAAAAAAGGCTTTTGGGGCGAAGGGCGCCTTTGATGATAGTCGTTATCTTTCCTGCTTCAGGTGTGAGCCAGACAACAATATGGGAAGATTTGGAATAGGGTATTATTCTGAGTACAATTGCTTCTGTCTTATCGATCATTATGCTGCAAATTTTTCCAGGAGAAGGACGGTGATGGCGAAATAAATAAGCAGGGCTGCAATGTCGTTTGTAATGGTGATAAAAGGTCCTGCGGCAATTGCAGGGTCGACACCGATTTTATTGAGGGTCACTGGTACAAATGCGCCAAATGCGGCTGCGAAGGTCATGGCGCAGAACAGTGCGAATCCAACAATGAACGCGAGATTGTGAGGGGCTATGGTTGTGTCGCCAAGCCCCAGTACATAAGCTCCTGCGCCGATGATAAGCCCGCAGACAATGCCCATAATTATGCCGGTGCTGATTTCGCGCATAAGCATCTTTCCTACATTGGTGTCTTTCAACGTGCCAAGTGCTATTTTGCGAACCACAAGAGTGGAAGACTGGATCCCCGTATTTCCGCCCATAGCCAGGATTGATGGAACAAATGCGGCTAGAAGGGCGATGCCCACAATATGCTGCTGATAGGACTTATGTATCAGAGCTATTGCAAACCCTCCGAAAAGAGTAATAAGCAACCATGGCAGGCGTATCATGCTTCTTCTGAATGCGGAATAATTCTCCAGCTCCATGTCGTCCGAACCTGCGAGTCTGAAGATATCTTCGGAGGCCTCTTCTTCCATAACATCAATAACATCATCAGCGGTGATACGACCGAGCAGTTTGCCTTCTCCGTCAATAACAGGTATGACGTTGAGGTCGTATTGGTTGATCAAGCGAACAACCTCTTCCTGGTCAATGTTTACATTTGCGGCTATGAAGTCCTTGTTGGAAAGTTCACCCAGGATCCGGCTTTTGTCCTGTTCGCGCAGGAGCTCCCATATACTCACGTAACCGGTAAGAGCATGCTTGTCATCAACTATGTAAGCATAGATAAACTTCTCGTCTGGTTCCAGGGATGCAATAGCGTGCAATGCTTCGTCAACTGTCTGGGTCTTGTGCATGGCCACGACATCCGTGGTCATGATTCCGCCGGCTGATTCTTCGTCGTACTTGAGAAGTTCTCTAACATCCTCAGAGTCTTCTGTTTCCATCATATCGAGGACCTTGCTGGATCGCTCTTTCGGGAGATCAGCGATAACATCAGCTGCGTCATCAGGAGCCATATCCTCGACGATATCGGAGAGTTCCTCGAGGGAGAGTGATGCCAGAACATCAATCTCGGCGTCGATTTCCAGCTCAGCCAGCACGTCAGGTTTCAGTTCGTCAGACAGAAGGGAAAACAGCTTCTCGTGGTGGTCTTTCGGAGAATGGTCAATGATATCGGCGATATCAGCAGGATGCAGATCGGCAAAAGAAATACGTACTTTGTCCCATTCTTCGGTCTGGATAAAGTTGCGTATTTCAGGTTCAGGTTTTTGGTGTCTTGGCATCGCTATTTTCCGTTGTTTCAGGGGTTGGATCATGTCTCAGCCAGGTTTCGAGCTTATCCAGAAGTGTTGGCGCGTTCGACCCTTGCTCGTCTGCGGAAACGGCTCCGGCTGACATGATGAAAGTAAGGGCATCAGCAACGGGCATTTTCAGGGGGGTGACCTTTGATCTTGGCACCAGGATGAATATGCCTGAAGTTGGATTAGGCGTTGTTGAAATAAAAAGGCTTACGCATGGCTCGTTTTTTTTGCCGGCAGTTATAATCCTGGCAACGCTTTCAGGCGCGTTGGCGGTCACGAAAGCCAGAGAGAAGAGACCTTCTTTAGGATATTCGACAAGAACCACTTCCTTGAAGAGTGTCTTTCGCTGGGTGAAAAGTGATTCGCTTATTTGTCTGACCGAGACGTATATGTTTTTTATGATTGGTATTTTCGTCAGAAGTTTGTCGCCCCATTTGTATATGTACCTTCCGAGGAAGTTGCGAGTGAATATACCAACGAGATAGAAAATGATCATGACGAATATCAGAGCCAGGACCTGAAGTACATAATCGCCGTACCAGTGACTTCTTAATGGCGACATGAGGCTTTCTCTCTTTAGTGCCCAGTCTGTTGCCAGCCCGAACAGGAAGTTTACGATGAGGACAGTGACCATGATGGGGACGGTCAGGAACAGTCCGACTAAAGTGTTGTTCCTGATGGATTTAAGTAGTTTTTTAATCATAATAGTTCCTTATGCCTGCAAAAGATTTTCTACCAATGTTACGTCTTGCTCCGAGATGGATTTCAGCCATCTCAATTCCCTGCGTCTCATTCGATTCCGCCCGCTCAGCTCATAGTCCGTTTCTCCATGCATGTGGTCGCAGCCGTGTGCTATGTACAGGGCAAGCTCACGAGATGGTGTTGTTCCATGTCTTCGTTCACCTTCCGTAACGGCCAGCTGAACGTTTACAATAATTTCTCCTGTAAATTGGTTGTCTTCTCCTGGAATAGGAGAGTAGCAGAAGCTGAGAACGTCCGTTACATCTGTCTTGTCCAGGTGTTTCCTGTTCAACTCAGTAATAGCAGTGTTATCTGTAAGGACGATTGATATTTCGTCCCAAGTCCTCTCCGGCTTAATTCTCCGGGCCTTGTCCATTATTCTGTTTGTCAGGGCTTTTATTTTTCTGCTGCTCACTTGGTGCAGGTTTTGATTGTTGTTTATCTCTATTTTCATCTTCGGGATACGGCACTCGGCCGTGCATCATGTTTGTCAGGGTAAAGACGAATGACCGTTTTATCTTAGTCAATTCTGAAAGTGTAAGGCAGCAGTCGTCGAGTTGACCGTCGCTCAGTCTGGTCAATACGATATCATTGATCATGCTCTCAATATGACCGGGTGTTTTCTTTTTCATTGAGCGTGACGCGGCTTCGACAGGGTCTGCAAGGCAAATGATGCCTGATTCACGTGTTGTGGGTTTTGGGCCAGGGTAGCGGAAATCACCTTCGTCAAGTTTTGTTTGTCCGTTTTTGGATGCGTCTTCTGCTTGTCCCAGTTCGAATTCAAGCTGAGATTTTGCTTTGTGATGGAAGTATGAAAGCAGGCTTGTTCCGTGGTGTTCCCGGATAACGTCAAGAATTGGCGGGGGGAGTTTGTTTAGTATGGCCAAGCTTAGACCTTCTTTTACATGCGCGGTAATTACAAGTGTGCTCATGCTGGGCGGAAGATTGTCGTGTGGATTCTCTTCCAGTTGGATGTTTTCGGCAAAGAAATCCGGTTTTGTCAATTTGCCGACATCGTGAAAGTAGGAGCATATTCTGGTCAGTAACGAATTAGCTTCGATCTCGTCGGCTGCTGCTTGCGCCAGGTTGGCAACGACAAGGCTGTGGTGATATGTGCCTGGTGCCTCAATAGCCAGCCTCTGGAGAAGAGGATGGCCGAGATCTGTCAGTTCAAAGAGGGTGATGTTCGTTGTAATGCGAAACAGAGATTCGAATAGGGGTAGAAGAATCAGAACAACAACGGCAGATAACAGGCCACCTGCGATGCATGTGATTGTCTGGTGCAGGACTGTCGACACCTCGGAAGTCTGCCAGTTTACGGCTGTTTCGGAAAATACGAGAATAAATTTACAGAGTCCCAATAGAAGACCTGTTTTGATTATTTTGGTTCGGGTTTTCACGTTTCGAGCTGTCTGGGCTGATACGGTAGTGGCGATCACTCCAATCAGAAGCACCCTGAAATCGCCCCCCATAAGGAATGAAATAGCTATGCTGTTCCAGCAGCCTGTGACTATTCCTGTCTTGCTGCCAAGTAATATGGTTGTAAGCAACGGGGTGATGCAGAGCGGAATAATGAATATTATCAGATCGTCGGACAGAAATGCGAATTGGCTGTTGACGAATAAGATTGCTCTGACGGATGCGAGAGATAGAATTGAGATAATCGAAATCAGGAGAATCCGTGAATTCTGTTTCAGTATCCCGGGCTTTACAATCTGTAGCCCTAAGCTGGTTCCTAATAGTGCTGCAAGCAGAAGGATTGACATGCCTGCAAGGGGCAGAAAAGATGCATTTTCGCCGGGAGATGTAAATGTTTCTTCCGTAGCGATTATCACAACCGAGAGAACCCATAGGATCATGGCAATTGCCATGCCTGTGAATGGACTCTGCGTCAAGGGCAGTTTCTCAGACGATGCCTTTGACGCTTGCTTCTCGCGCGTTTTAGTTGTTCTCGCGCGGACTTTTGAGACTAGACCTTTCATACATCACTCCAATGGTGCATATAATAGAGTAAATAAATGTCGTTTGTCAGTAATATTATTGGACCCGATCCAACGTCTATTTATGTGTTTATGTAATAGTATCGCCCCCGTTGTTGGATGTGGTTGTGTATTGGTAGTAGAATCAGGTGAAAAGAGGAATTATGAACGCAGGTGATATGAAAATTCACAAAGACTGCCGAATTTTTAATCGTGCGAGAAGACTGTTGTTTGGCAGAGCGCAAGGTGATGCAAATGCATCTAGCAACTTGAACTATGATGTGTTGCTCCGATTGTTGTCCAGGAAAGACGATCTTTAGCGCCTGCATAACCTGAGTAACTGATTGAACGTCTTGGGCGCATCTTGCCTGCTTGGCACATTGCATGAGATCTTTCGATTCCGCTTCGCTCCACTCAAAATGACATGATGCGCCAGAGTAGGTGGGCCGCCAGCTCTACCTACCTGTCCTTCGGGGAGCAAAGTGACAGGTTGCATTATTTCTTCTCGTCAAAATAGCACAGAACTTCTTGTTCTGCGGCGTTGGCGTGAAGGGATATATTTTTCATTTCGTCGGGCAGGCATGATGCTGAGACGACCTTAATGATCTCTTGCCATTTCTCGGAAGCGGGCACAAGTTTATTCAGACTGTTGGGTGAGTTGAGAAAGAAGTCCTCGTTCAGAAGGTTTTTGCCTTCTTCAGGAAGCATTGCGAGGTAAAGGATGTTCATTTCTACGAGCTCGTTCAGGAAGTGTGTGCCGAGTGAGACGTCAGGAACGAGGTCCTTTCTCATGGTGACGATTTCGCAAAGTACGGAAATGTGGTTGATGTGTGAGAAGGTCACAGGGATGCCAAGCGACGGTGTGCTTGTTCCCCATCTGCCTGGACCGAGCAGCATGATGTTACCTCCCGGGCCTTTGGCTATTGAGTGATTGATCTTACCCAGCATATTGGCGATATCGTATCTGTCGCGAAGTGGCAGGTTTCCGTATATTGAAGGCACGACGTAAACGAAGTGGTCTATGTTCATGATACGGCTCTGTCCTATTACCGCGCCATGCGATTTGATAATGGCTTTCTCTTCAGGAACGTCTATATCCGGCATTTCCGGTATTTCGGTGCCTTGCACCTGGAGAGGGCGGCATTGAACGAGATTGATCTTGTATTCTTTGTCCGATGTGCAGTTAACGGTGAACTCTATGTCGACAGGATAATTGTATGCTTCTTCGAGAATGGAGAGCATGTTTTTCATGTCTGTTACAAATTCTGTGTTGGTGAGGAGGTTGTCGAAAGTCACTATCCATGGCTTTGTTTGCGGGCCGGAGCCGGGGCGCCTTCCTTCTCTCTCCTGCATACGAGTCTTATCGAGCGAGGCGAAGAGCTCAATCGGTATATTTTTGCATGCAGGGAGAAGCTTGAGAAAATCACCACTCACCAGTTGGTTGCATTCGAGATCCAGATAATCAACCTTCTTTTGTGAGTACTGTGCTACCTCCTCAAAGTTGGATTCAGGTCGTCTTGACGGCTCGTTGAGGGCGACCACTCGGGTGTAATCTTCATCAAACCTTTCGACGGCCCGCGTACCCAGTCCGAACACGATGCGAATTACGCCCGCCTTAGGGTCTATGCTTTTGTGCCATGCGTAGGGGTTGAAAGAGAATCCGACACCAGCGGCGTCGGGGAAGAAGTTTCTTTCGTGCATTTGCCCGGACACGCGCATTACAAGTAGAGCCATTTGTTCGTCATGCTCAAGCATGCCGCGCCTGTTACGGTATTCAAGTGCCTTTTCGCTCATTGTGCTGGCGTAGATCGTTCTTATGGCTGCGATAAAATTGTCCAGTCGGCGTTGCCTGGGACCCTGATTAGTGCAGAACACACTGTCGTATTTGCCTGCAAACGAGTTTCCGAAATTGTCTTCCAGTAATGAGCTTGAACGGACAATGAACGGGGCTTGCCCGAAATAGTCCAGCATATCTTCGAGCTGCCTAACGATGTAGTTCGGGAATTCGCCAGTGAGGATGCGCCGTCGTGCCTGTTCAGAATCCTGCATAAACGTTTCCGGATTCTTCTGCTTCTGCCGCACCCACCATATACCGTTTTGCACCAGGAATGAGTAGAATACATCCGAGCCTATATAGAAGTTATCGTGGTCTTCCAGTAATCCGGCAAATCTTTCGTTCTTTTGTTTGAGTATCGCTCCGGCTAAAAGCATGCCGACTGCTTTGCCCCCGATTAGTCCTGTGCCGATCATCCTGTTGGCGACTTGTATAATGTCGTGAAGCGAGAAGTGTTCGGATAGCATTGGGAGGATTGCGTCGTCTCTTGATAGCAACATTCTGCATAGCCGGCTTCTAATAGCGGTTTCTTCCTCTGGGGGCAGTTCGTTTGCGACTTTTCTTTCTAATGCTTCATTTGCTTCCAGTAGGGCTCTGTCCCAAAGACCGACTTTTCTGTCGGCACCCAGGACGGACCAGGATGTATTGCTACGTATCTCTGATATTACAACGCTTGATGATACGGGCGTAAAGTCATCGCCGGACCATTTGTGCATCATGTTCATTGTCGGAGAGAAACGGTGGAGACATTTTATGGGTCTTATGTAGATGTTGTCCTTGTGGTGGACAACATCAAGAAACAGCTGTGTTGTGTTGACGATGGGGTCGATTGCCCGGTTTGAATGCATGTTCCTGGACAGAGCAAAATATGTAACTGTTTCCAAGTCGTACAGGTACGGGCAGGTCAGCATGAAAAAGTTGCCCAGCATTTGATCGGAAGACCAGTCGCCGGCAAGCTCGGATAGGCAGTCGAAAACGTAGTATGCACCATAACCGGCTTTTTCGATTACATCGTGGATTGTAGTAATGAAAGATTCGAAACCGTCTGCTGGGTCGATTTTGTATATCTCTGCACCATGGTCATCAGGCAAGAGCTGCCCGTGACTTGCAAATCGAAAGTAGATAAGCTTGCGACCGCTATCAAGAGCGAATTTAGAATAGGGAAGAACAAGTGCCTTGTAGTCATCTATGGAGTCAACTTGCCAGACAATATTGTCCCCAGGTAAAACACCCTTCAGAATGTCGTCCAGTCCCGGTAAGCCGGTTGAAGGTTTTTCATCTCTTGCGCTCATGTTAGCCGCGTATCGTAGCATTTTAAAGAGAGATGCCAATGATTATTTTTTATTGTGCACCCTTCGTTGTCGTTCCAAGTAAGCGGATGATTTCCGGATGTTTACTTTCTTTCTCCAGTTCATCGATAAGCCCAGTCTCGAGAAGCTCACCTTTTGCCATAACCCCGATAGTATCAGAAACGGAACGCGCTTCTTCACGACTATGGCATACGTGTATTGTAGTGATCTTGAATTCGGTCTGGATATCGCTGAGCACTGCGCATATCTCTTTTCTTGTCGGCTCATCAACAGCGCTGACAGGCTCGTCCAGGATAAGAAGCTGTGGGTTTCTCGCTAAGGCTCTCGCTAAAGCTACTTTTTGAGTTTCTCCGCCACTGAGATTAACGACGCTTCGGCCCAGCAGATGAGCAATCTCCAGCTTGGCAATTGCATTCTTGGAGTCTTTCAACGCATCCTCGTGACTCTCGCCCGCAACTATCGCAGAAAAGGTAATGTTGTCCAATACCGACAAATGAGGGAACAGCCCTGAGTTCTGCGGAACATAACCTATCTCCCGGTCTTTAGGTTCCAGTTTTGTTATTTCCCTGTCTCTCATATGAATAGAACCGGCCTCAACAGGCATTAGCCCGCATATGGCTTTCAGGAGAAGACTCTTGCCTGAACCAGTCGGCCCCATAAGCACAAAGTACTGATGGTCATCTATATCAAGATTTACATCTTTGACCTTAAACTTTCCGGCGGTCAAATGAAGATCAGTGATTTTCAGTCGGCTCATTGCCAATGCCTCCCATGTGCAAACCAATGGACAAAAGTAATGGCCATTCCAGCAATCAACATCGTCACCATGGAAACCACGAGCGCGGCCTCTACATTGCCTATGTTAAGATGAAGCCACATATGGGTTGGCATTACCTGAACACTCCGACCTGTGCCGACAAAGACCATTAGAGGCCCGAATACACCTATAGCTCTTGCCCAGGCCATTATGCCCCCGGCAATAATTCCGTTCTTTGCCAACGGCAGAGTAACCTTCTTGAACGCCATTCCTTCTGAACATCCAAGCGTGAGCGCAACATCCTCGTAATTTCTCGGTACCTGCTCAAATGCGGACTTGGCGGAGCGGATACAGTAGGATACCGACACCAGATATTGACACATGATAATCCCAAAAGCGCCATCAACACCAAGATCTATCCCAGACCAGAACCAGACGAAGTGCCCGCCAATCGAGGTGCCCTTAGTTAAGTTCAGGACAGACATGATGGTCACATGCAAACCATCGCAGAATTTATTTATGATTTCCTTCACCACCCCGCCGAATGGTGTGCCGAAGAAAGCAAGCAGTGAAAGACCAAGGACAATAGGGGGGAGTACAATAGGAACATCAACAAAGGTGTTTACAAAACTATGACCCTTGAATTTGTATCTGCTCAGTGCGTAGCCGACAGGTATCGCAGTCAGGAGAATCAAAACAAGCGTAATAAGGGAAGTGAAGATGCTCAAGTGAAATGCGCTTATAACCTCTTTCGATGAAAGAATCTCAAATATCTCTTTCGGTCCGACATCCCAGGAAATCATGTAAAGCACATCTGCGGCAATCAAAAGCACAATCATGCCTATGAATAGAGCCAGAGACGACATTGTGTAATTTTTCAACTTGCTCATGATTATGTCTTAGAAGAACTATTTGACTGCCGTATTATAACCGTTCTTTTCTAGGATATCACGACCTTTATCTCCAGCGAGGTACTCAATAAATTGCTTTGCACCTGATTGGTTTTTGCCTGTATCAAGAAGTGATATTGTAACCTGTGAGTTGATGGTCTGTTCCTCCGGTATCTGTATTACATCAACATGGTTGCTGATATTGTTGGCAATAGCTTCCCATACAACCGCTAGATCAACATTCTTCATTTTGACCCACACACCAAGCTCGTTAACAGTAGTGCTTTCCTTTGCATCTATCTTTGATATATCAATTCCGTTTTTTTTCAACACCTGAGCAGTGAGTCTTCCGATCTGACATGTCTTTGCCGCACCAAGCCCGACCTTGAGGTCTGATCGCAAAAGATCATTCAAACCTTTAACATTCTTGGGGTTGCCTTTTGCTGTGATCAATACAGGAACAAATCGAGCCACTGGTTTCTCGTCGATGACGCGAGTCGCTATTTTCTCTTTTAATCTGTCAATATACCATTGGTCAGCAGGCATAAACAGGTCGGTATTGTCGGTTGTTACAGCACGCGCTAGGATAACACCACTACCACCGTAATCAGGGCCAACCGTTATGCCTGTGTCAGCCTTAAAACTCTCTATAACCTCATCTAACGCTTTCCTCATTCCTGCGGCCGCAAGAATCTTTATCTTGCCCGTTGCGTCCGGCGCAGGAATAACCTCCCCGCTTTCATTAGTGAGCTTGACTCCGTCTTCGTAAAGTTTCTTGTTGCCGCTCATGGTGAACCCGTACTCGTCAAGAATCTGCCCGACACGCGGAGACGCTATGAACTCGGCAAACTTTTCTGCTTCATCAAGCTGCTTAGAACATGTCAAAGTTGCAATCGTTACTCGCATGGGCGTCAGGTAATAATCCTTGCCGGTAGCAGATGTTACAGCATCAATATATGGCACGGGGAGGTATGGAGTGATGGGAACGAAATCCAAAGCATCATCGCGCAGTTTCCAGACTGCCTTCCAGACCAGCCCTGCGTCTGCATTGTTCATCTTTACGTAGTTAGCTGTGTAACCACCACTTTTATTTGTCACGATTTTTTTCTTTTTATTGAGCTCTTTGAAATCAATTCCGGCTTTCGTGAAGATCGTATTCATCATTCGACCAAGACTGGATAGTTCGTAGTCAGTCAGGATGAGTCTAACATCAGCCCGGGTCAGGTCCTTGATGTCGTGGATCTTCTTCGGATTGCCTTTTTGAATTACGATAACAGGTGTGAGTTCCGCAAGTAACCATCCATCAATACCCAGCTTCCATTTCTGCATCAGTATGTCAATGAACGGATCATGGCAGACATAAAGGTCGCCCTTTTTCTGGCCTTCGATATACGCGAGCAATTCCCCCGAGCCGGCTGAGTTAATAACAACAGGCTGACCTGTCTCTTCATGATAAAGATCGCCCAGAACCTTCATCACGGGCGTCATTGTCCCGCCAACATGGCAAATCAGAGGAGTTTTGGCTCCATCTGTCTTCTCACTGTTTACGATTATTAACGCCAAAACGGCGACGGCGACGGCTGCCCATATAATTGTGCTTTTTTTCATGATTTATATTGCTAGAAAGACATCTCAACGCCCGCCATAACCCCGTATATTATTTTCGCGAAGTACTCTCTTCTCATCCCTCTTAACTCTCCTTATTGTTGAATGATCTTTCCGTCGACCATATCAACATGGCGGAACGCGTAGTCGCCGGCATTATGGTCGTGCGTTACCATAAGTACTGCGCCGCCGTTCTTCGCAAAATCCGCTAAGTATTCCAATACTCTCTTCCCGTTTTCTGTATCCAGATTCCCTGTGGGCTCATCAGCAAGAATGATTGATGCGCCACTGCATATAGCACGAGCGAGTGCGACCCTTTGCTGTTCGCCAACACTCAATTCAGACGGCAGATGTTTCAGCCGCTTAGTCAGTCCGAATTTCTCCAGCAATTCCGTCACGCAGGTCTTTATATCTTTTCCGCTTCCCGCAAGTTCGCAAAGCATCACATTTTCCATAACAGTGAGGTAGGGGACCAGATGAAAGCTCTGGAAAACGAAACCTAGATTTTCGGCTCTGAATGCTGACCGTTCAGGCTGTGATAGTTTGTACGGATTCCGCCCTTTAATAAGCACCTCGCCAGCGTCAGGCGACAGCAATGCACCCGCGGCCAGCAGTAGAGTCGTCTTGCCGCAGCCACTCGGCCCCTTGAGGGCAATGAAATCGCCTTTATTGAGTTCCAAGTCAACATTCTGCACCGCCAGGACTTTACCCACGGCCTTACTGGAGTAGGATTTTGTCAGGCCTTTAATATGTATTAATGCATCAGTCATTTCTTAAAATCTCCGCTGGGTCCTGTCGGGACGCCCAAAACGAGGGAATCCACGATGCGAGACAGGCAAAAACAGGCATTGCAATAATGATGACCAGCGACAATTCGACGGACATCAGCTGCTGAACCGTGTAATTATTAAAGTATGTACCGCCAGCGACGCGAATTATAAACGCTGAGGAGAGAACTCCAAGTATACCACCACCAAGCCCGACAATGAATGACCTGACCAGGAATAGGGCGAGAATAGCGCCTGACTTTATACCTATGGCAAGGAAGAGTCCTACCTCCGAAATGCGATCCTTGGTATTAATGAACGTGAGCAGGCATATTCCGGCCAGCGACATGATTCCAATAAAGGGAACAAGCATCGCCGCAAGTGATTCGCGCTTCGCTCTGAGCGCATCTCTTTGACTCTTTAGTATGGCAATCTGCTTTGCGGCTGTCTGCTTGGCACTCATCCTCGCTTCCGCACGAGCCAGTGCCTGACTTCCTTTTTCAATAATCTTTGTGCCGGGCAGGATAGCTGACAACTCTTTCCTTATTTCAGCCAGCCGGTCAATAGTTGCGCAATTACACTCGAGAGCCAGAATAGCATTGATGCGCCCTTTTTTATCGAGGAGCTCCTGGCATTCAGTAAGATTCATCCATATTGTTATGTCATCCTTACTGCCTCGTTCATCATGACACATCTTTACTGTAAACTCCTTTTCGAGCAACATGATCTTGTCGCCAACCTTCAGTTTGAGAGCATTATGAAGTTCATAACCCAGCGCGATAAAACCTTGTTCCACAGGATCGACAAGCGGCTTCATGGGATTTCTATGCGCCATCGGAACTTCTCCCCGTATTCCTATCAGAATGACAGTCCGCTGCTGCTCCGGCCATGTAACCTTTTGCGTGAGGGTAGGGAGTAAATGGTTTATCATCACTATGGACGAGTTGGCGAGTTTGGTGACATACTCTTCCGGCATTGTCTTTGAGGCAAAACCTTTGTCGTACACCTCGCTCATGTCCTGACCTTCAGGAAATATATAGATATTGAACCCCAGGCCTTTCATATGCTTCCGCATATCGTCTTCGAGGCTTGCCATATGGTTCCTGGTCTCGATTTCCTTCTGAGCAATAATTTCTTCAGTCTGAAGGCTGGTGCTTTCAAGAAGTCCGTTCGCAAGAATAAACACCGAAGCCGCGACAGCTACAGAAAGACAGGAGAGCAGGAAGTTAACTTTCCTGTGTGCTATCTCCTTTAGCGCGATACCCGTAATTTTCATGTGTTTTTTCTTAATATCGCCGCAGAAGATCCTGCAAGCAAAAGAATGACTAACATTACCACAATAGCGATATTACGTCTCATGGGGGAGGCTGTGGACACTTCCGGTCCTGGTGCTACCGGCTCTTCAACTTCTTCAATTTCCTCTGGCTTATCTTCCGGTACAGGGGCTGGTTCCTGACCGATGATGTCTGCTATTCCGCTCAGAGGCGGAAGTTCGCGATCCTCGACCACAGTATAGCCGTCAAGCCGTGAATCCCAATTTACATTAAACAGGAGATCTATGCCCGGGTTCTGCGCCTTTACTTCGCAGGAGCATGCTCCGCCAAGATAATAGGTCATATCGGTAATATTATCCTCGGTAATACCTTCGCCGATTAAAGGTTTAAGAATTCTGCCGCGCCCGAATACAGGGTAGACCATAGTCTGGTCGGCATACTCATGAAGATCATCTTTCATGTTTATAAGCATTCTGCGCAGCACCTCTTCGTCTTTATTGTCCTTCGCGAGCTTTACAATCGAAAAGGAAATCTGAAGTGGTATCGAAAAGCGCAGTTGATTGATGGGGTCTATATAGGCCTCTTCGCCTTCAGGCACTCCCGTCACATCACCTGAAGTAGTTGCAACCCCGGCAGGAAGCACTATTGCTTCCTGCAAGATCGTAAGAGTTTTCTTCATGGTATTGTAAGCCTTGTCGTCCTGTTCCTTGTCGCCTGACTCGACCAGAAGCCACGTTGTGGTTCTGCCACGAAGAATCTCGTCAGTCAGTTCCTGACGTAGCTTTGAGCTTACAATTTTCTCTGCATTGTTCTTATTGAGCTCAGCTTGCCAGATGATCTTTGGCTTTCCAAAACTTCTCGGGTAAAACAAAAACATCGCCGGATAGGCCGGATGCTTTTCGGGGATATATCTCAAGACTGGCGAATTGGTTTCAGCCAGTATGTTTACTGTCGTCGCATATACATTGGCAAAACCGCCTTCGTCCCGTGTGAAAGAATTGACAACATCGACCGCCTTCTTCTGTGTATCGGTCAACGCCTTGACATGGACAACTATGAGCGCATAGCTGTCAGCCTGCCACCGTTCAAGAGCATAACGAAATACCGGCACACTGCATGCCACAACTATCGTAACGAAAGCAAATACATATAAAGCGGTTAGCCATATCTTTTTCATACCATTATCCTAGTTGATTATCTAAATTCCTTCAACATCTATTTAGTGAGGATTTTACCGCTGTGGCGCAAAATCCAGTTAACAGTTAACAGTTAAAGGTTAATTGTTATTAGTAGCTCTAGTCAAGTAGGTTGCGACATAATAGCTCTATAGGAATATTGTTGTACGAAACCATTCCAGTGCTTTATCGGAACCCATATCGGATAGCTCCTGAGCTTGCACCAACGTCATGGGCTTCAATCCGCCTACAGCCTCGAAGAAACTGTTTTTATCCTTAACAGTAGAAAACTCAGCCTTCGCCTGATTGCCGATATATGAATAGTCTGCATAACGTAATAGCAGGGTGTGGCCAACCATGATCTTTGCGCCACTTAGGAAGATTTCCTTATGCGGACGCAATGCATCGCAATCCAGGTCATCAAGAAACGGTAATCCAAGTTTGTTCATTTCCGTTCCTATATTTATGGGCAAATCCATATCGTTCGCAATTGCGACTATGTCGTTTAGCTTACCAAGCTTCAGCGCTTTCGTGTCCGGGTCTGCAATGTTCCAGTTTCTGTCAGGAATAATATTCAACGCCGCACCACCTTTGGATCTCAAGCATTCTAGAAGAGCTTTTGGATCAGATTCGCCGGAGGTCGTACCGTCCAGCCAGGCTATCATAGGAATCGCACCGCACGATGCTATCCAGTTAAGGAAATCCTCAGCAGACGGAAATGTATCGGGTGACGGCTGTTGATATCCCAAGCCACCGCTTTTGACCAACTTAGCACGAACCTTCTCTTCCATATTCGGCAGGATGGCAATCATCGCCTCTGTATCATCAGGCGATAGACCTAACACATCAGACCAAAACGCAGTCAGCTTGTCGCTGTCTTCAAAAACGCTCTTTGCCTTATTGATGTAGGCCGTGATTATATGACGTTCCGTGGCTGCGCCCGTTGGGGTCAGAGGAACAACATCATCTTCGTAGCTGATAGCTATATCTGCAATTTTGGGATTAACCCGGTCTATGAGTTCCACGTTGCGTCTGCGTGCGCCATTTCTTAAATCAGCCTGCCCCTTCATCTGCGGTGAGTCTTCAGGAAATGCCTTCGCAAATCCACCGCCCATTATATAAGTAACACCAGGTTCGCCGGGTGAGGAGATTTCATGCTCAGCATACTCAGTGACATAAGCGCGGGTTTCTACGTTGATAGAAGTTCTCAGCCCAAGCGTGAGCCCGGCGTTCAGGAACTCGTCCTGACCGTCCAAAACATCGAAATCGCAAAGTCCTGCAGCATACATACCTGCATTACGTGCTTCCCAGGCAAGCCGCGATGGGGAGTAACCCTCGGCGTTATAAGAGAAGAAGGAGTGTAGATGCATATTAACGTTAGTCCCCAAAGGCGGAAGCTCGCTCTTTGCGAGAGTTTCAAGCGCTGAAGAGCGCTCAGATGGGTCGAATGAGTTAAGTTTTTCAATTGTAGTAGT
>JAUUYL010000060.1 GCA_030590485.1 Lentisphaerota bacterium
ACCGCCGACTGGTTCCGACTGCCATACGATACCGCAGCCGCAATATCCAACCGAATAATCAACGAAGTCAGAGGCGTCAACCGCGTCGTCTACGACATCTCATCCAAACCCCCAGCCACTATTGAATGGGAGTAGAGAGAGAAATGATGAATGTTGAGTAATGATTGATGAATACGGAGAGCTTTCCGCACTCCTCACTCATCTCACATATTGGGACTATTTCACTATTACCGCAAAATTCGGTTGGATTTGATGTCACGCAGAAAATGAAAATGGCAGATGAAGTCCGGCAGCGTATAGTAACTGCCGTTTCGACCCGCTACTAAAAGACGTGAACGGTTATGAACCTGTCACCCCATGCACAATGTTCAGGTTCCGGCAGAATGGCGATTCCTTGCAGTTGCCGGACTGCATATTGATATCCCCACCAGCATCTGTTATATATCTCATTAACAAATACAACTCAAAAAGGATTACTCAATGAAGAAGCTCTTTCTTTCGTTACTACTTCTATTTACCCTGGCCACTAACATCTTCGCTGAGAAAATTAAGCTCCCTGAATCATTAAAGGGACTGAAGATTGCTAAAGAATTCACAAAGAATGAGCGCCAGGTGGTCCGCTACGAACACGCCCCATATTACTTCTATTACCTGCCTTGTAAAAAGAAGAACCCGCCCCTGCGCGTTATGCTGCATCACGCAGGCGGAAGCGGTGATAAATGCCTGAATGAATCTTTAAACGTCAAACATCGCCACCAATATGCCAGCGAAGAATTTGCCGTGCTGTATCTGGATTGCAGTAATCCGAAAGACCCCAACTGGTGGTGGGGCTGGAATCATATCAAGAGCAGAAAAGAGGAGTATAAAGACAAGCTGCAGGTAACAGAACAGCGCGTTCTGGACACAGTTCAATGGATCATACAGAAGTATGACATCAACACAAACAGAGTTTATTTAAGCGGTCGCTCCATGGGCGGAAGCGGCAGTCTCGGCATTGGCTACAATCACGGCGACACCTTCGCAGCAATGCTGGTAAATGTCCCCGCCGGAGCGGAACACATGCTCTACCGCATGAAGAACTCAGATTATCCTGATCCCCCGCCAACAGTGAACACCTCTTCACATCTGGACCGATGGTCCAGAGATCAGGAAAGCCTCCTCACATACTGCAAAGAGAACAAACTACCCATGATCTTTGCATGGGAACCTTTCGGTCACAAATCCCGACCCAACGAAGCCAATGCCGCAGTATACAACTTCCCATGGTTCGATATTGTTAAGAACGAAGCCTATCCAGTATTTGGCAATTCCAGCACTGATGATACGTATCCCGGATTCAACAACAAAACCGGAGAGAATCAGAGAGGCCAGATCAACGCCTATTACCGCTGGAAGAATATAACGGACAAGAAAAAAACCTTCACTATAGAATTGCGCCTTGTAAAGAAAGACAAATTGGACAAGGAAGAAATGATCCCGCAGGAATCGATCGCTGATGTCACATTAAGACGTCTTCAGAGATTCAAGGCTCTTCCGGGCAAGAGCTACAAATGGAGAACTGTCGCCAGAAAGAAGGTCATACAAAAAGGAAAAATCAAAGCGAACGAAAATGGCCTGCTAACCATTCCACAGGTTAGAATGACCAAAATTCCCGTGGAACTTCAAATCAAGTAGAATGCTTATATGTCGATTACCCCCTTTGTACCGTAGTGCCGTGAGATGATCAATGTCATAGTGGATTCCATGGGTACAGCGATAACTTGGCAAAAACCACCAGAGGGTCATCCATTAGCCCCGGAATTCATTGAAGATTTGATGAACGATGAGTGATGAGTAATGAGTAATGAGTAATGAGCAAATATTCATTATTCATAAATTATCATCAGTAGCATCCCATAGGATGCAGACTGTAGGTCAATAGACTGTAGACTGTTAGGAAAAAGACATTTTTATGGGTCTTATGAATAATCTGTGGGTAGATGGAATTGCCAACCGAATAGGATCTGGTCTTTCGGTGGAGGTATAAGCAAGAGCCGCCGCCGTGGCACAGTCCAGAACGCTTAGTCCCGCACTTAATCGCACACTTAAGCCCTTCACTTACTTGGTTACGCTTAAACGACCTACTTTCCTCCAGAGGACAGGCGTCGGTATTATGCTTCGAGACGACCGCAATTTACCCACAGATTCTCCAGAAGAGCCTAATGTTTAAAGCTTCTCTGGCCCGTGTAGACCATGGCTACATCAGCTTCATTACAAGCCTCGATGCTCTCGTAGTCACGCTCCGATCCACCCGGCTGCACAACTGATGTCACACCCTCGCGAAGACCAACCTCAATACCATCCCTAAACGGGAAGAACGCATCGGACACCATGCAGCTGCCTATAAGCCCACCCTTCTTATCCGCGACTTCCTTATCAATCTCAGCCTTGGCACCCTCATCCGTCAAAGTATTGTACGGAATACCATTAGCCTCCCAGCAAATACGATCAGCAAGCTTCCTGTAAGCCTTGTCGCGAGCAATCTCAGCAACACCTACCCTATCCTGCTCACCCGTACCAATACCAACAGTTACACCGTCCTTAACGTACAGAACAGAATTACTGGTAACACCAGCTTCAACCATCCACCCGAAAAGCAAATCGTCATACTCTTTGTCCGTAGGCACCCTGTTGATTTTGTACTCATCACCCTTAAACGTAGTCTGAGCAGGAATCAGATCTTCCTTAGTCCTTGCCTCAGGAACAAAAGACCACTGCGCAATCATGCCACCATCAATAAGCGACTTGAAATCCACAAATCTCTTCCCAACAAAGTCCTGCAAGCGAGCCATATTGGCGATACGCAACACCCGAAGATTCTTCTTGGTAGCAAAAATATCCATAACCCCATCATCAAACTCAGGAGCGAGGACAACTTCAGCATAATTCTTGACAATCAACTCAGCTGTCTCTTTATCACATGTCCTGTTAAGACCTATCGCACCGCCAAAAGCAGCAAGACGGTCAGCCATGTTAGCCTTGTGATACGCATCTGAAAGCGAATCAGCAACAGCAACACCACAAGGGTTATTGTGCTTCATGATTATCGAAGCAGGCTTATCCGTCAAATACCTCAATATGTTAATTGCATTGTCAGCATCAGTAATGTTCGTCTTGCCCGGATGCTTACCCGACTGCAAAAGCTCAACATCAGAAGCCATGTACTGACCAGGCTGTATACATTCAACTTCGCCCAGCAGGAGATTACCATTCACCAGCTTGTAAACAGCCGCTTCCTGCCCGGGATTCTCACCATACCTGAGCCCCTTCATGACATCATCAATAAGCCATGAGACCTTCTCAAAACAAAGCGTCTGCCTGTCTCCAGAATCTTCGATGAAGCTCAGCTCCATCTTCGGCGGAAAATTGTCGTCCATTATCGTCTTATAAGCCGCCTTCAAGTCCTGCCCAGCCATAATCATACTCCTTTTTGTTGTTTCTAATAATCAGCTCTAAACTATTCCGTCAAACCCGCCGCCAACTTGGCACTTTTCAAAGTGTTAAACATAAGCATCGTGATTGTCATTGGACCAACGCCGCCAGGAACAGGAGTGATAGCACTCGCCTTCTCCTTGACCGCATCAAAATCAACATCACCTTCCAGAATCGCCACCATCTTTCCTGGCGTCTTCACGCTTTCCTTCTCACCAACACGATTCACGCCAACATCAATGACTACCGCGCCTTCCTTAACCATGTCAGCCGTAATAGCTTTCGGAAACCCAGCCGCCACTATAAGAATATCAGCACGCCTCGTATGCTCCTCCATGTTCTTCGTACGCGTATGGCACACTGTGACAGTCGCATTAGCACCATCCGCCTTCTGAAGAAGGATGTTCGCTATCGGTTTGCCCACAATATTACTGCGCCCGACAACAACAACCTCAGCACCCTCAGTTTTCGTTCCAGAACGAATCAGAAGCTGCTGTATGCCAAACGGGGTACATGGAAGAAACTTGGCGTCACCAATCATCAGCCTGCCCACATTGACAGGATGAAACCCATCCACGTCCTTGTCAGGATCCAGCGCGAAAAGAACTTTTGTCTCGTCTATATGCTTCGGTAACGGCAACTGAACAAGAATCCCGTGAATCGCCGGATCATTGTTATATTTCTCGACCAGAGCAAGTAAATCTTCTTCACTGATGTCAGCCGGCTGACTGTCCTGAATCGAATGAAATCCCAACTCCTTCGCTGCACGCTGTTTTGCAGTGACATAGCTCATGGATGCCGGATCTGCTCCAACAAGAATAGTTACCAGCCCAGGCGTAACACCTTTATCCGCTATCAACTTCGCAGTCTCTTCCTTCAGCTCCGCACGAATCTCCGCCGCCACATCCTTACCACTTATAATCTTTGCACTCATGTCTTGCCCCCTTCCCCATGGTTTATGGTTTATGGTTTATGGCTTCTTAACCACAAGAAGCCTCAATTATACATTTAGACTCTGGCATCCAGCACATTAACCATCAACCATTAGCCATTTAACCATTCTCTAAAAGAGCCCTTTAACTTTCCCTGTCTCAACATCCACATCAATGTTCCGATATGCCGGATTCGAACAGGTCCCGGGCATCAGCTTAATCGTGCCTGCCACGGGAACAACAAAGCCCGCCCCCTTGTAAACCAGAACATCATTGATAGGCAACACCCAGCCTTTAGGACGCCCCTTAAGATCAGGATCATGAGAAAGACTCAAATGCGTCTTCACCATACATGTCCCAAGCTCCAAACTCTTTGGATCAGCTTCAATCAACTTCATCTTTTCATCAGCCTCGTCTGAGTATGTGACCCCGTCGGCGCCGTAAACTTCCTTGGCAATCAACGCAATACGATCTCGCAACGGAAGATCCAACTCATAAAGGCAATGGAAATCATTCTCTTCTTCACAAGCCTGCACAACAGCCTCGGCCAATTCAATCGCGCCATCACCGCCTTTTTCCCAATGCTCAGAATGCGCGCAAAGAGCGCCATTTTCTTCTGCTACCTTGCGAACAAGAGCTATCTCGTTCTCAGTGTCTGTATAAAAACCGTTGATACACACAACCGGCCTGACACCACTCTTCTTGACCGTCTCAATATGCGCAATCATATTACAGCAGCCTTTTTCGAGAAGCTCAAGATTCTCGTTAGTGTAAGCATCATCAAGAGGAACACCAGGCTTCACTGTAGGCCCGCCACCATGCATCTTAAGCGCCCGTATGGTCGCAACGATCACAACGGCATTAGGCTTTAAACCAGAGAAGCGGCATTTAAGATTCCAAAACTTCTCAAACCCGATGTCGGCGCCAAAACCACTCTCAGTAATAGTATAATCAGCAACCCTTGTAGCAATCTGGTCTGCTATAATTGAATTCTGACCTATCGCAATATTCGCAAACGGGCCGGCATGAACAAATACCGGCTGACCTTCAACAGTCTGCAAGAGACTCGGGTTAATGGCATCGACCATCCAGGCCGTCATCGCACCATCAACCTCCAGATCAGCCGTAGTAACCTCATTACCCTTCTTGTCATAAGCCACTACAATCTTGCCCATTCTTTCGCGCAGATCTTTCAGATCTTTCGCAACAGCCAATATAGCCATGATCTCACTGGATACCGTAATCGCAAAACCGGAATCCATTTCAAATCCGTCCATCTTTCCACCCTGACCAATGCGGATGTTACGCAACGACTGCGCGCAGAAATCCATGATCCATTTCATCTCAACACGCTCAGGATCAATATCAAGTCTCTTCAAGTTGCTCTTCGCCAAACGCTCATCGTCATAATTGTTCTCATGCTGCATCCTGGCAGTCAAAGCAACCATAGCCAGATTATGCGCATTGGTAATCGCATCAATATCACCAGTCAGTCCAAGCGAAAATTCAGTCAGAGGAATACACTGCGCCAAACCACCGCCAGCAGCTGAACCCTTGATGTTGAACGTAGGGCCGCCACTCGGCTGACGAATAGCACCTACAACGCTCTTCTTGATCTTACCAAGACCCATGACCAGCCCCATGGCGGTGGTAGTCTTGCCTTCACCAAGAGGCGTAGGCGTAATAGCCGTTACATCAACATACTTACCCTGAGGCTTATCCTTCAAGCGCCCCATGATTTTGATAAAATCAACTTTACCAAGACGTTTACCCATGGGGATAAGCTCATCGTCCTGCAAGCCAAGCTCTGCGCCAAGCTCGTTAAACGACTTCATGTTCTCTTCGGCAGCCTCGGCAATCTCCCAGTCTTTCATCTTTGTAGCATCAAGTTTCATATACAACTCTTTTTTTTAGTTAACATTAGAGGAATAAAAAAAGCGACAAGAATAACCCGTTCCCAGCGTTACTTAAGTGCGTGCTTCCTGATTGCGTTGACTACGTCTGCAGTCTCAAAGGGTTTATGCATAAACCCAACAACACTTTCAAATCCCATGAATTCCTGCTCATCAAAATCATCAAATCCAGCCATTACAATCGTAGGAACTTCTATGCCATCAGCCTGCATAAGCATCAACAGCTCTGCACCATTCAGTTTAGGCATGTTAATATCCAACAACATGCATTTACATGCAGATTGCTTCACCAGTTCATACGCCTCGACTCCGCTGGGCGCAGTTGCAACCTTATAACCCTCTTTTGTGATAATCCTCGTTAATGTACGTACGAGATCTTTATCATCATCAACAACCAATATCATTGCAACTCTCCATTTAAACCACCGGAGTATGATTAATTTTGACTATGGCGTCAAAAGAATTAGCGATAAAAAAGCATTTTCATGCCCCTTCTCGCCAATCAGCTCATCAACACGCTCCGCATAGACCCTATTGGTCTCCAGCGACCTCACAATCAAATGTATAGCATTCACGATACTTTTCTTGGTCAAACCCCCATCAGCCCCGGCAACACCGACCAAATGAACACGGATCAAGGCATACCTCAACAACAACTTATAATAGTCAACCATGATGTTTCCGCTCACCAACCCCTGTAGCGGCATAAGACACCGAAACATGTCATTCAATACGTAATTCTCCAGCAAATAACCCAAAACCCCCATAAAAGGCTCATAATACTCATCGTACGAGGCCTTGTACCGCTCCACATCAAATCCACCATCTTCACCGCCAATACCAGCCAGCACCCGCGCATAACACCGCTCATACTCAATATAACGACAACCCTCATCACCGCGAAACGCACGCACCAATGTCTGAAGCATTTTTAACTGCCCACCAATATCAGACACCACATCACCACCAGCCTCAGGCAACACCCTGTCAGATTCCATTACGGCACGCAACTCAGCCACATTTCTGCCCTCAAGCTTCTCCTGCAAATCACTGTAAAGCATACCCAACAAGGTCAAACGACCTTCCATGCTATGCTCATGATCCAGAATTATCTCAAAAGACCGGGTCCTCAAATCCGACACAAAATCAACCATCTCTTCATTGAACCCAGCCTCATCAAAATCAATTACAGAGAAAAACAGGTTCCGCTCACCACGTTCAACATCAACATCATCCTCAACAAAATCAATACCACCTGAATTCCCAAGCGCCAATTCAGCCATAATAGGACAGGAAACATCCCCACTCTGCTCAACCCGACCATTAACATAGTTAATGATCCGCGGATACATAACACAGGCATTGCTAAGGTAATCAGGTCCATGCCGATTCTGCATCGCACAAGTCCGCTCCGAACTCAAAAACGGGCAATAACGATCCTTTTTAAGCCCTATTACACCAAAAACCGCCTCATCCGAACTCTCATCAGGAAGAGGTGCCACATAGGTGTCTATACGATCCTTAAACTCTGGATCTTCCAAAGCAACGTATTTCTCATACGTCTCACGGTCAATATTAATGCTCCAGTTCTTACAGCATGTGTCCGGACACCTGCTGCCGGAACACTTAAACCGCCGCATATACGCTGTTCTGACCAATTCCATAACAACCATCAACCATTAACCATTAACCATTTTGTGAGCCGCAAGGCTCACAAAACCTTATAATCTTACCTCTTGAAGAAAACAAACAAATAATATAGATTCCAGAGAATTATCTACATAAAAGAAGGAGTTCTACGCTATGGGAATTATTGACATCATCGTATTCGTTGCATTCATCGCCACAGTTATGTTTGTAGGCCTTTACAAAAGCAAAGGCGAAGATACACACGGAGACCACGGCGCAGAAGATTACTTCCTCGCCGGCCGCGGCCTCTCATGGTGGCTGATCGGTTTCTCCCTTATCGCAGCTAATATCTCCGCCGAACAATTTGTCGGAATGTCTGGCCAGGGTGCCGGACTCTATGGCCTATCAGTTTCCAGCTGGGAATGGATTGCAGCCATCACTCTGGTTGTTGTCGCATTTGCACTTCTTCCCTATTTCCTTCGTTCAGGCATCACCACCATCCCTGAATTCCTTGAAGTCCGCTACAACCACCAGGCACGACTTCTTATGACTCTTTCTATGATGCTGATACTGATCGGTGTCAGCCTGATCGGCGTTATCTACGCCGGCGCACTGACACTTAAGGAACTGATGAGCTCCTATGATGTTACCCTTTCATTGACCGGATGCTGCTGGGCACTTGGCATGATGGCAGCCATCTACGTCGGTGTCGGTGGACTGAAAGCCTGCGCCTGGGCCGACCTTATCCAGGGTTCAGCACTGATTATCGGTGGGGGCGTCATTGCTTACTTCGCCTTTGATACACTTGGCTCTACGCCTGTTGGTGAATTAGTTTCCGCAACTGGTGCCGCCGCAACATTAGATCAAGGCGCTGGTGTGCTGGCAAAATTTAATGCTCTCAACGAATCCAATATGCACATGGGAAGCAACCCGACTATGCCATGGCCCATCCTGGTTTTAGGTATATGGATACCTAACTTCTACTACTGGGGACTCAACCAGTACATCACACAGCGTATCCTCGGCTCAGCCTCACTGGCAGAAGGCCAGAAAGGGCTAGTGCTAGCAGGATTTCTGAAACTCATTATACCATTTGTCATAGTTATCCCCGGCATAATCGCTTTCAACCTCTACAGCGCCGATATGGAAACAGGCGCCGGCGATCATCTTGCCGCATACGAACTGGCTGCTGCGGATGCCGAAAGCATCTCAGTATTCAAAATGGACCCCAGGTGGGAAGTTGCCAACGTTGAGAAGGCCGCAGAGATCACAGCCTTCAACGCCGCTGTCATCGCTCGCGTCGGCGAAGATACTGTTGATACAGTTGAACTTAAACAATACAAGTACGACTCAGCTCTCGGACTACTGATCACAAAGCTGATACCCCAAAATAAGGGTATCCTCGGTTTCGTAATAGCCGCTCTACTGGGCGCCATCGTGTCATCGCTTGCAGCTGTACTAAATGCAGCCTCGACGCTTCTGACCATGGACGTCTATCAGCGCTACATCAACCCGAAGGCAGCGCAATTCAAACTTGTCACCATGGGTCGTATCTTTATAGGTGTATTTGTCCTTATCGGATGCTTTGCGGCGCCAATGCTGGCCGACAACAAGAGTGTATTTGAGTATATACAGAAATTCCAGGGATTCGTATCCACTGGTATTCTTGCTGTGTTCATCTACGGACTATTTAACCGCACTTCAGGCCCATGGGCTGGAGTAATCGGACTGATCGCCAATCCGATTATCTATGGAGCGCTGACGCTCTGGTTATTCCCAGATATGCACTTCCTTTACGCCATGTCCTGGTCACTTCTCGCCGTATTGATTATCATGGTCATTTACGGACTCATCTTTAAGCAGGAAAAAGTTGTATTCAAGACGAATACGACAATGGACCTGACATCCTCTAAGGGTGCTCTCAGGTGGGGTCTCGTAGTCTGCGCCCTGACGGTCGCACTCTATGTAATCTTCTGGTAGAAATATAACAATGACTTCTGGAGGGCGAGCGTCCCCGCGAGCCGCCGCCCTCCCCTGTACACTTGACACAAGAAAGGTCTCCAATGATAAACGAAGAAGTATTCAACGAACTTAAACAGAAATTTCAGGACCACTTCGGCTGCGAACATACAGTCGCCGCCTACGCGCCCGGCCGCGTCGAAGTAATCGGTAACCATACAGATTATAACGAGGGCTATGTCCTCTCCGCAGCAATCAACTACGGTACTTTCTTTGTCGCCGCACCATCAGAGGACTCCACATGCCGCCTCGTTGCAGGCGATCTCATGGCCGAAGTAACATTCGACGCCGCATCCCCTGCCCCCGTCACTGAGAACACATGGGCTAACTACGTCATCGGAGTATTCGATAGTCTCAAGGAACACGGCGAACTCTCAAAGGGTTTCAATGGCATGTTCCTCGGCAATATCCCGCTGGGCGCAGGTCTCTCAAGCTCCGCAGCTCTGGAAATCACTTCCGGACTCGGACTCTGCAAACTTTACGGCCTGACAGTCGACAACCTGACCCTCGCCAAAATAGGCCAGAAAGCGGAACACGAATTCGCCGGCGTCAAATGCGGACTGCTCGACCAGATCTCCAGCATCCACGGCAAAAAGAACTCTCTCGTTATGAGCGATTTCCGCTCTCTCGAAATAGAGAATGTACCACTTGGCGAAGACGCCTGCTTCCTGATGTGCAACACTCACGCGAAACACGCCCTCGTTGACGGCGAATACAACGAACGCCGCGAGAAATGCGAAGAAGCCGCTGAATTCTTTAAAGGCAAACTCGACCACGAAGTCACCGCACTGCGCGATGTATCCTGGGCCGAATGGGAACAGTACAAGGACGAGATGGATCCGACCACCGCAAACCGCTCCGCTCACCCGATCGGTGAAAGCGAACGCGTAATCGAAGCTAAGGAGCTTCTTGCAGCAGGCAACCTGGAAGCATTCGGCAAACTGATGTTCGACTCACACGACAGCTCAGTCAACTACTTCGAAAACTCATGCCCGGAACTGGACACCGTAGTCAACGTCGCAAAGAATATTCCCGGTGTACTCGGCGCCAGACTCTCAGGCGGCGGATTCGGCGGCAGCGTAGTAGCACTCGTCCACCCACGCGACGTCGAAACAGTCAGCCATGCAATCAGCACAGCTTTCGAAAAAGAACACGGTCAGCCCTGCGACATCAACATAATCGAACCATCAGATGGGGCGATGGTGCTGTAACAACAGAACCGCGTGAAACGTGAAGCGTATCTCGTCGTTCGTTCTTATAGGCTACGTCAGATTAATATCGAATATCGAATGTCGGATGTCGAATATCGAAGGGGAGAGGGATAGTGAGCAGAAGTCTTTCACTCGTCAGTCATAATTCATTAATCATCGTTTATCTCTTCCAGCTCGCTAGATACTCACACACAGGCCATCGTACGCGGGCTGGATACCGTCAGGTAGCGCCTGAGCAAGAGTCTTATGCTCAAGATCATGCCCCAGATGCGTCAGATACGACTGCTTCGCCCCTATCCGCTCAAGAAGCTTTACACTATTATCAACAGTCAAATGCGTCGGGTGCGGGTTATACCTCAAAGCATCCAGCACCATCACATCAACACCCTTTAGTAACTCCACAACATCATCACCCATCTCAAGGCAATCAGGCACATACCCAAACCTCACCCCATCACCCTCAAACAAAAACCCACTCGTCGGCTTCGGCCCATGCTTAACTCCAAACTCAGTAACCACCACATCACCAATCCTGAACTCACACGACACCTCACAAAAATCTATCTTCGGCCGATAAACCCCAATCTCCTCATTACCAATGATATAATCAAAGATCCGATGCAGATCCTCCATCGGTCCACTCGCCGCATACGCCGGAATCCGACTCTTCTGAACCGTATTAAACCGCCTGATATCATCAAACCCGAGAATATGATCCGCATGCGCATGAGTAAACACCACCGCATCCACATGCCGCAGATTATGCGTCAAACACTGCTCGCGAAAATCCGGAGGCGTATCAATCACAATACACTGCCCCTCAACCTCGAGATACACACTCGCCCGCATCCGCCTGTTCAACGGATCATCCGAACAACACACATCACAATCACAAGCAATCATCGGAACACCCGACGACGTCCCCGTCCCTGCAAACAAAATCTTCATAAAGGAAAGTGTAAGAGTGGCAAGGGGCAAGGGGCAAGGAGAATCAGCCTGCGGCTGATTAATATCGAATGTCGAATACTGAATATCGCATATCGCATATCGCATATCGAAGGAAAGAGTGAGCAGTAAGCAGAGTGCAGTAAGAACTGAATATCCAACAGACAATCGGACTGTCACTATTCAGAGCCTACAAATACAAAGCCCATCATCACAAAAAAGAAGGCGCCGGCTCAATGCCGACGCCCTCATATATTTTCGTATTCCGTAGTCTGTAGTCCGTGATCGTAAACGCGAAGCGTTTACTTTCCCAGAAGCATCTCAAGCCAGACTGTGATTCTATCGCCATACGCTACGATCACACCCGAGAACACAACACTGACCATCGTCATCAGCTTGATAAGAATATTCAAGCTCGGACCCGATGTATCCTTGAACGGATCACCCACCGTATCCCCTACAACACCAGCCATGTGCGCGTCCGAACCCTTGCCAGTCAACGGGTGCTTCTTCTCCGTATCATCGTCAGCATAGGTCTTCTCCTGCTTCTCAATCGACTTCTTAGCATTGTCCCACGCACCACCCGCATTGTTCAACATGCAAGCCAGCGTAAAACCTGTCGTCAGTCCGCCCACCAACAAACCAATCACACCCGCCACACCCAGCAGAAGACCAACGAGTACCGGCACGATAATCGCCAGCATACTCGGAACGATCATCTCCCTCTGCGCACCCTTGGTCGAAATCATAACACAGTTAGCATAATCAGGAGTTCCCGTGCCGTCCATGATACCCGGAATCTCTCTGAACTGACGGCGAACCTCGTTCACCATCGCGCCAGCAGCACGACCAACAGCCTTCATCGTCATCGCGCAGAACACGAATGCCATCATCGCGCCAATAAATATACCGCAGAGCAACTTCGGATTCATGACCGTCAAGTCATACGCCAATGCAAAATCAGGCATGGATGCGCGCGCATAAAGACCATCACCTAACTCGGTCATAACACCAACCACGTTCATGCCAGCCTCCTTGCCAGCTTCGCAATACTCGCCTATCTTTGTTACAAAACGGACATTGCCAACATCAATAAAACCAACATCTAAAGCCAGCTTGCTCAGCCAAATCCTTACCTCTTCAAGATATGCCGCCATCAACGCCATCGCCGTCAACGCAGCGGAACCGATCGCAAAACCCTTACCGATAGCCGCCGTCGTGTTGCCAAGCATATCAAGCGCGTCTGTCTTCTGACGTACTTCTTCGCCCAGCCCGGCCATTTCAGCGTTACCGCCCGCGTTATCAGCAATCGGGCCATAAGCATCCGTCGCCAACGAAAAGCCCAATGTCGCCAGCATACCTACAGCAGCGAAACCAACACCATAAAGACCCATGGCAAACCCGGAAACAACCTTACCGGCAACTTCAACCTCATTAACGAATCCACCTGCAAACCCGAACGCAGCAAGAATTCCAAAAACAATCGTAACCGTCGGCCAGCCTGTTGAAAACATACCTACAGCCAGACCGTCAATAATTGTAGTCGCCGGGCCCATCTTCGTCTGATCAACGATTCCCTGCGTAGGCTTGCACGCATCCGAAGTATAATATTCTGTCAGCAGACCTATGATGCAGCCGGCAATCAGGCCGGCAGCTACCGAACCGAATATACCCCAGGTAATAACACCCATATGCGCCAGCACCGCCACAACAACCGCAATAGCTGCCGTACTAAACCAAAGCGGATTGGTAAGGGCCCTCATCATAGTCTTCATGTCAGACTTGTCGCCACAGCGGACCATGAGACAACCCACAATAGAAAGCAGAATACCGACACCGGCAACGATCATCGGAGCAAGAACACCCTTCACACCCAAACCCGGAATCGCAGCGCCCAACGCTGCCGTAGCCAAAATCGAACCACAGTAAGACTCATAAAGGTCAGCGCCCATACCAGCAACGTCGCCAACATTATCACCAACGTTATCAGCAATTGTCGCCGGATTACGAGGATCGTCTTCTGGAATTCCAGCCTCGACCTTACCGACCAAATCCGCCCCAACGTCTGCAGCTTTTGTGTAAATCCCGCCGCCAACACGCGCAAACAACGCCTGCAACGAAGCACCCATACCAAAAGTAAGCATCGTAGTCGTTATCTCTATAAGCTTAATTGACTCTGTTGTCCCCGGATGAACCAGGGTCAACCCGAACTTATGCAGGCCATTGAGCATGTTGATATCCGTGTAAACCAACTTATCAAGAATAAAGTACCAGGCACAAATATCAAGAAGACCAAATCCTACAACAACAAGCCCCATAACAGCGCCAGAACGAAAAGCTATCTGCAAACCACGATTAAGTGACTCAGATGCACCCTGCGCCGTACGCGCCGATGCGTTCGTAGCCGTCTTCATTCCCAGAAATCCACAAAGGCCAGAGAAGAAACCACCTGTAAGAAACGCCACAGGCACAAAAGGATTCTGGATACCTATATAAGCCAGTGCGATAAAGATTGCCAGCAATGCAACGAATACAAGAGTAACAACCTTGTACTGCGCGAAAAGATAAGCATATGCACCCTCGCGAACATACTGTGCTATTTCCTTCATCTTATCAGTACCTTCACTGTTCGACATCATCGAACGATAAAAGAACATCGCAAACCCCAATGCCAACACCGATGCTATCGGAGCTATCATCCACAGCGTTTCTACATTCATCCTGCCATTCCTTTCTTTTCCGTTAATTAATTAACTATTAAAAACAGTATAGATTAATTACCCTGCCAGTCAAGAATTTAGGCGAGATAAAGAATTGTTAGGGCGCAGGACAAAGAAGGGAGCCACATGAACACACCAGAAAAGCGAAGAGAAGAACTACTGACTCAGGTTGCAGGTATCACAAGACTCAGAAGAGGACAGCTAAGCGACTAAAATCACCTCTCAGGATTCTCTAGTGCAAGCTTTACGCCTGCAGATGAAAATCCTTTGCTTATGTTCTATCTGAGTATAAGGTGGAATCCGCACTCAAGAAAATCATCGCAGGCGGGAACACCCAGTCATGCGTCATCGGAAAAATAACCGAAAAATCAGACGGCAAAATCAATATCAAGGCGTAATAAACAACCTATAGGATCTTCTCCGTTTCACGTTTCACGTGCTTGTTCGAAAACATTGCGTTTTCATCAAATATTCGAAAGTGTGTGTTGAACCATCAACCATCAACCATACGTTGTCCGAAGTCTTTTCGGACAACGTCTACTTATACCCCTTAACCGTAACGGTAATCACCTTACCAAACAGCATTTTCTCTTTCTTAACGTACATCACGCAAGTATAGGTACCCGCCTTTGGGAGATCTGCAAAATATCCGCCCAGCCCGTGTCTGTTGGCTGTCTTGGTAAGGTCTTCCACGCGTTTCAGGACTACCTTGCCTTTTTCGTCTTTAATATAAAATTTCAGCGATAGCGAAGAGTAATATTCCCAGATTTCCTTCCCACTCTTCAGCTTCCATACTTCCCCGCAATTGGCTGTAACTCGAATTGGTACCTTCCCGGTACGCTTGTAGGTCTTGATCTTAATTTTATCCCTGGAATGATTCGGATTGAGCTTTCTCTGCTCAAAATCACCCACAAATAAAATAGTCTTGTTCTTCTTTGTGTCCAGCCAGCGAGTTTTCAAGTCTTCAATCTGCCCCTTACTCAATATCGCCTGCGCAAAAATAGAACAGGCAAAGAGCAGCAACATTAAACAAATTAACACCGGCTTGATTGTCGCCCTATCATTCATCATCCATTACTCAGCATTCATCATTTGAGCTTAGGCTTCGCCTAAGCTCAAGTCCCCATATATCTTGTACCTCGGACCGTCACGCTCGACCTTAAGCCCTCTCCCCGGAAACTCTTTCGGAAGCTCTTCCCGCAACTGCATCGCCACATCATCCTCTATCCGATCCTCCACATCATCAGGAACATCTTCCAACGTCACCATCTCAACCCGAACAATGTAACCAGCACCCTTCTCAGAACCAAACCCAGCCGAAAAGACCCCGCCAAGCCTGAATAAGCCATCATGCTCAGGATTCCCGGTAGGCTTTCGACGGGCACGCGCCGGATGCAGCGCATACAAATCGCCATACTTCGCCTCAAGATATTTATCTATCCGATCAAATATCTTATCAAGCCGCTCTTCCCACTCTATTGCCTTCGGATGCCTCATGCCCCATAGAATAACATAATGCGATTAATTTGCTACAAATTTACTATGGATACCGGCCACCTTCTGCACTATAGTCTGAAACGCCTATGCCCCTAACCCAGACCTCGACTATGAGTCTAATGTCAAAGCGAAAAAGGGGTCTTATGAATAATCTGTGGGTAGATGGAATTGCCAACCGAATAGGATCTGGTCTTTCGGTGGAGGTATAGAGTGCAATTGCTGCGTAGAATGGGCGGAATTATCTTGCCCGCCTGCTATGCTG
>JAUUYL010000006.1 GCA_030590485.1 Lentisphaerota bacterium
CATCGTGGCAGCAAAAAAGAAGGTAGCAAAAAAGAAGGTAGCGAAAAAAAAGGTAGCGAAGAAAAAAGTTGCCAAGAAAAAGGTAGCTAAGAAAAAAGTTGCCAAGAAAAAAGTTGCGAAGAAAAAAGTTGCTAAGAAAAAGGTTGCTAAGAAAAAGGTTGCTAAGAAGAAGCCTGCCAAGAAAAAAGCTGCACCTAAGAAGAAGAAAAAAGCTGCTAAGAAAAAAAAGAGATAACCTTGCTGGGCGCTTTTAAGCGTCAGGCATGATATTCGAGATGACGGCTGAAGATTTATTTCGACAGCCGTCATTTCTTTTTATATTATATGGAAAAGGGAGGAAAAACGTATGTTTCTGCCATCTACGCTAATTTTGAACTCTGGCCTTGCTTCTGGCCTGATATTTGCACTCAAGGAGTCAAATATGGCGGGCAAGATCATTGTAGTTATCTTATTTGTGGGGTCCATGATGGTCTGGTCGATTATGGTGACCAAGTGGCGGGAATTAAATCAGGCGGATAGGGTGTCCAGGCGTTTCCTTTCGGCGTATCGCAAAGAGGCTCATCCTGTAGCTCTTTTTCTTAAGCGGAGTAAGTACGATGCGAGTCCGCTCTATGTAGTTTACGAGAAGACGTGTTTGGCTCTTGGGTCGGCTCTTGAATCTCGCGGAGCAGATCCTGACGATTTATTTATGGGAGCTGTTGGAGGGACGGAAGGGTCGCGTCTTGAAGAGCTTCATGTTGGGGCAATCAGGAATGTAGCCGAACGTAATGTTGCGGATGAGGCGCTTCTTCTTGAGGACAACATGGGGCTTCTTGCAACATCCACGACGACGGCGCCGTTTCTTGGATTGCTTGGAACTGTATGGGGCGTGATGGAGTCTTTTGCTGGAATGGCTAATACTGGCGGCGCATTAATTTCTGCGGTGGCACCAGGAATTTCCGGCGCACTTTTGACGACGGTTGTCGGGTTGCTGGTAGCGTTACCGTCTGCTATTGGATACAATATGTTGAGTGATCATATTCGCAAAATGACAGTCATGATGGACAACTTCTCTCAGGAGTTGGTTTCCGATATGGAACGTCATTATCGGCAATAGTTTTCTGGAGGGGTCATGTCTCGTAAAGTTGCACTCACATCGATGAAGCAGATTAGTGAGATTAATCTTACTCCGCTCATGGATCTTACTTTCATTCTTTTGATAACTTTTATTATCACATTTCCGATGATTGAGCAGGGTATCATCGTTAAGTTGCCTAAGGGTGAGACGGATAAGATTTCAGACACCGAGGCTACGAGTGTTACAATCGACAAGGATGGACTCCTATATCTTGATAATATCAAGATTACTTATGATGATCTAGTTGTCAGCCTGATGGAGTTGGGGAAGAGGAATGCTGAGGCATCGGTTATGGTGCGTGCTGACGAGCGGATCAGGTATGGTGAGGTGATTAAGGTTTTAAAGATATTGTATGATGCTAAGATAGTGAAAATGGCTTTGGTTACAGAGGCTGAGGAATAATGTTCAGATAATGGCGGGAAAGAGAAATTTTTATTCTAATTTGAAAATTGTTGCCATTATACACGTGGTTGCGCTTCTCTTGATGCTTTGCTGGGGTGGGATGTCCAGTCTTCTGAAGGAAAAGGAGAAAGTGATTATTCCTGTCGAATTTATTGTTGCGGTGGCGTCTTCACCACATTCAGCGCCTGACAATCATCTACAGGCGGCTCTGGCCCCAAACTCTAAGCCCAAGCTTACGCCGCAGCCCAAACCTAAACCCAAAACTAAGCCCCGGAACAGGATTAAGGTCAATAATCAGCGAGTCCGGCGGAATAGTCAGAATGTGGAGCCGAAGAATCTGTTGACGAAGGAGGAGATTGAGCGGCGTTTAAAGATGGGTGCAACTGCTGGTGACAGGAATACAGCTATACCTGATGAAGATACGCGTGGGTTTATGTTGATTCGTCAGATGATGTATGATTTGTGGCAGCCGCCGGACAAGGAGGTTGTGGGTAATAAAACTGCTGAGGTAACCTTGAAACTTTCACTGAATGGTACTTTAATATATAAACAGATTGTTAAGCGATCGGGAGTTGCGGTGATGGATACTTCTGTTTCTGCCGTTTTGGCCTCCGCTGTGAGGATAGCGGGGTTGCCCCGTGGATTTCTTCAGAGGCACAGTAACGAAAGTATAACAATAATTTTTAAGGTGGATTGATATGAGAAGATTTATGATTTCTGTTATAACGGCAACTCTTGTCGTTCTATGTCCAAGGGATAGCGAAGCGCGTCGTATTGAGGTGGTGAAATCCAGCCACGAGAAGATACCTGTAGATATATCAGGAATCAAGCATAGTGCTTCGGCCAATGGAGGTCTGTTTATAAAGACTTTGCAGTCGGATTTGAAACGTTCCGGATGGTTTACGATAAGTCAGGCAGGGAAGGGTGCTGTTGTTTTGGGGGGCGTATTTACTGAGGCTGGTCAGTTTTCGACATTTAAGGGGTCTGCCAGCAACAGAAGCACGGGTAGAGCCTATTTCTCGCGTTCTTACAATGAGAAGGCGTCGCGGGTAAGGTCGATGGCGCATGCATATGCCGACGATATTGTTTATTCGGTTAAGAAGGTTATAGGAATGGCGTCCAGTAGGATTATCATGATTGGATCCCGGGGCGGCAAGAAGGATCTGTACAGCTGTGATTATGATGGAGCCAACTTGATGCAGATTACCAGGGATGGCGCAGTTTGTCTGGCACCCTCATGGGGGCCCGAGGGCAAGACGGTGGTCTACACTTCTTATCACGGCGGGTTTCCTGACGTTTACAAGATAGATCTCTCGGTTAATCGCAGAAAGCGGATTGCTGGTTATCCTGGTTTGAATGCTGGTGCTGATGTGGCTCCTGACGGTAAAAGCGTGGTGATGATACTCTCGAAGGATGGGAATCCTGACGTATATATCAAAGACATGAGGACAGATCGGTTGTTGAGGGTGACAAAGAGCCAATATGCCGCGGAGGCAAGTCCTTCCTGGTCGCCGGACGGGAAAAGGATAGTTTTTGTATCGAATAAGACGAAGCGGCCGCAACTTTATGTGACCAGCCGTAGCGGAGGAGGCGACAAGAGGATCACTTTTGCAGGCAGTGAGAATGTTTCTCCGGATTGGGGAAGTAACGGCAGGATTGTGTATAGTAGCAGGCGTGAAGGTAAGTATCATGTCTGTGTTACTGATCCTGGCACCGGGGAAACGTTACAATTAACAAGTGATTATGCGGATTATGAGGATCCGTCATGGGCTCCCGACGGACGGCATATTGTATGTTCGAGAACTGTCGGATATCAATCGGAACTCTATGTTCTTGACACCCTTGGCGATCCTCCAGTACGTTTACTCCATCATGAAGGCGACTGGTACTCTCCAGACTGGTCACCAAAATAAGCGGACGAGAGGGCATTAAAAATGAAATATAAAAACCTTAAATTGTACATATCTATCTTTATTTTTTGCGCATGTGTTTGTGGCGGATGTCGCAGCAACAAGGATGGTCTTGGCGGCGATGGAATAAACCCAAGTGTGTTGGACGGTGATATAGGTCTCAATGAGAGATTTGAAGATGGCATCAGGGTGGCGACTTCTGAGTTTAATCCCCAGTCAGTGATGTTTGCGTATGATAGTTACAGAGTTAACCCTGCGGACAAATATAAGGTTGCCCAAGTGGCTGCTTTTATGAAGCAGAACAGGAATGTTCGCCTTGTTGTTGAGGGGCATTGTGATGAGCGGGGAAGTAGAGAGTACAATGTTTCGTTGGGCGAGCACAGGGCCTTGGCTATACGTGCAGCTTTGGTAAGTGATGATGGCATTGCCAGTAAACGCATTCAGACTAGAACATATGGCGAAGAGAAGCCCGTTGATGGTCGTCACAATGAAAGCGCGTGGCGCCAGAACAGACGCGGCGAATTTGCGTTGTATCGATAAATGACTCACTATATTTCAGCCAATCCAATTGCTTTTATCTCTGGTATGGGAACCAGTGAAATTATCGTTATTTTTCTGGTGATACTAATTCTTTTCGGGCCAAGGAAGCTTCCAGGTATCGCAAAAATGATCGGCAAAACTCTTGATCAGCTTCGAAATGCATCTCAGGACTTCAAGGACGAGATCATGAAAATTGAGGATGATGTTAAGGATGATTTTAAAACTGCCACTATGGATGCGATTGATATTCCAGTGGTTGATGACTTAGATGGTGAGCCGGATGATGGTGAAGATGTGGATGCGAAGTTCGAAGACAGCAAGGAGATGGAAGAGGGTGAGCGAGAAAAAGAACCCGCGGAATGATGATCGCATTCCTGATGATGAGCCTAAGTCTTTCCTTGAGCATCTTGAGGAGCTGAGGGGTGCCATTATATGGACTGTCGGGGTTTTTATTGCCTGTTTTGCTGCTGCCTGCTGTTTTGTGCCGCGCATAATGACGTTCCTTGCCGGTCCGCTTGGTGGTATCAAGGGGATTGATCCTGCCACATTCCTCATCTCCTACGATGTTTCAGAGCCCTTTATGATATGGATGAAGGTGGGGCTTTGGTCGGGGCTGATTGTCGCTCTTCCAATAATAGTCTTTATTATCGGCAACTTTGTTATTCCTGGCCTGACATTAAAAGAGCGTCGAGTTTTGAGAATTGCGCTTGGAATCTCGGCTCTTCTTTTCGCCTCTGGTGTATGGCTTTGTTATAACTGGACGTTGCCTGTGGCGCTCAAGGTGATGTATTGGATTCCTGAGAAAATAAACATCACAGTGCCTGGCTGGACTGTTGGTAGCTACACGATTTTCGTTCTGAGATTGTTGTTGGCCTTTGGATTGGCCTTTGAACTTCCTGTGGTCGTTTATGCTTTAGGCAGTCTGGGCATTATTTCTTCCAAGAAGATGAGGGAGAAGCGAAGGCATGTGGTTGTAGGGCTCTTGGTTCTTGCGATGGTTCTGACACCTCAGGATCCCTGGACGATGCTGATGATGGCTGTGCCGTTGATATGTCTTTTTGAGATTTCTGTCTGGCTGGTCAAAATGCATGAACTGCGCGCGAAGAAGAAATCTGTCGAGGAAGCTGATGCGGATTTTGAGTTCGACGACTACGAAGATCTATAACGTGAAACGTGACGCGTAAAACGTGATGTGTGATGTTTGTTGCATTTTGGGACACTTAGTCGGCTACACTTAGTTGAAACCCAAGTGAAGATTATAATTTCTCCGACTAAGGGTAGAAGATTAAGGGTATAGGACTAAGTTGTTTCGCTGCTCACTTATACTTCGTAATTGCCCGGGGTGTTGAATTCGAGGATTTCGGCGCCGCGGTTCTTGAATTTGAATCCTCTGATCTTAAGATATTCAGGGGCAGTTTCGCTGGAATCGTCATCTGTCAGTAATATCAGTTCGAAACCGGTGTTGGATATTTCTTTATCCTTAATTGATACTTTGGCGTCTTTTTCTGTCCTGATGACAAGAGCGGAGCTGCCTGACATTTTCAGGCCGTCTATATTGATATCTTCACCATCCAGGATGAGTGTGCTTTCGTCTGACATCTCGAGATTTCTTATTTTTTGTTTCACATCGCCAATAGACAGGGCAAATCTCGGGGTGAGTATGACTTTTGGTCCTCTTGTGAATGGAATGCCCAGGATTAGTTCTTCGCTATGTTCATTGACTGTGTTGCCGGCCAGCTGAAGTTTCATGCGGCCTGCCAGGTAGAAGTCGGATTCGGCGGTAGCGGCAGATTCAGGGGGGCCGCCTTGTTCATGCTTAGCCTTTGCGTCGATGATATTATTTTTGTTTGCGGAGAAGCACCAGCATCGGTCGAATATTGTTACGCCTACGTTCTCTCCGCTTTTGAACAGTTTCGGAAGGTCCTGCATCATTGTTTCCAAGCGGGTCGGTTTTTTGAATGATGTCCTAGTGTCGTCTTTGTACTTGGGATTAACAAATTCTGCTATTATGCCGCCTGAGTCTTTTAATACTTTGGCATAGGTATTCAGGTTTGCCACTAAAACGTTGATGTTGCCGGGGAATATGGAGAATCCCTTTTCGTTTGGAACGTCACCCTCAGGGCTGACCGTGGAGCGGAGCAGGGGATCCAGTTGGTTATATTCAACGTTGATGGTTATGCATTTGTCGCCGTTATTGAGTTTTGTCAGGGCGCCAACGGCTTCGCCTGGAATTCTGTTTACTGCTACAGAGTTAAAGTCCAGATTATGTTTTATGGATGCACCGATGGCGGCAAATGCGGCGTTGAAGACCTGCCCGTTTGTGTCCTGGATAAAGAGTAGATGTTGTTTGCCGTCAGTAATCAGGCGTTCTGCTGTGCCGCTTGTGTGCATGAGCATATGTATGTCGCCATGACCATGTGGTTTGAGTGTAACAGAGTAGGGGCCGTGCATGGCAATATGGCCATCATTGTCGGCTATAGCCGGCACGAGTTCCTGTTTGAGTATTGTTACCTGAGACTCTTGGAGTCCAAAGAAATTGTTTTCTGTCAGGGCGGTCATGGTCTTCTCATGGCTATCCCTGGATGTCATGATAATCATAGGGACTGAGCCAGGTTTGCCTGTCCTGAGTTCCATGGCAAGGATGACGGTGCTGTAATGCTGTATGTATGTTGTTTCTGTGAGTGTTTCTACCGGTATATTCAGTTTGATTCCGGGGTATCCCAGTCTTTCACCTAGACCGCCTGCAACGAGGGCTACGGCGATTTTGTCCATATTTTTCATTGCAACATCTTCATATTCTGAATATGTGTCGTCCAGAGAGGTTAGATCAACTGTATCGGGCTGTTCTGGCTGATATCCGCTAAACGGATTAACTCCGTCTTTGGAGGCGGCTAGGAGCGTTCTAGCATTGTTGATGTAGGCTGTAATCCCGCCGGGGTATGAAGACTCGACTGTTGAGAGGTCGGCGAGTAGAGCCTTTTTCTCATCGGTCGCCTCTCCTGGAGGAGCCCAGTTGGAGAAAATATGTGCCTGATCTGAATCCAGAAGGATTTGGATCAGGTTCTTTTCGTATGCAGAAAGAGCAGAGCTTTTCAGCTCTGCTCTCACTGTAATTAAGAGTTTCTCGTTATTGATCATTCAGCTTAGAGATCAAGCGGGCTGATGTAGTCGCCCTTTGCGGCCCTGAGTTCTTCAAGGCGTGTGCGCTGTGCAGCCATCTCGTCTTTCATTGTCTGCGGATTATCATCGATAGTAGCGAAGATTTTATCCATGCGGTCAAGCTTGGCTACGCATTCAGGAATGCGGATCATGAACTGGTCAACATAGTCCTGCTCAGTGTAGTCAGAGTCCAAGACTTCCTTAAACAGTCTCTTCAGGTCTTCAAACAGGGGGATCTTGCCGTATGCAGCATCAATCGCCTCTACATCGCCGTGGACACGCAGTTCCATCCACTTAATCCAGATAGATTTGTCGAGTTTGCCGTTGAGGTATTCGCCGTCCTTCTTGATGAAGTAGTTTGTGCCGAATACTATTGGACGTTTGATATCTTTGGCGAAATCTAGGTTGTTCTGGATGTAGCGGCCAACTGACATTGACAGGAAGTCCATGTTGGACATTACGTTCCAGTTTCTAACGCCTTCTTGACCGATTGTAGCGGCTGTGGTCTCGGATTCGAGTGTAGCACCCATTGTGCATACGCCGTGTTCCCAAGAGTAAGCTTCGCGTACAGGAACGGATGTATCGCTGTCGCGGCCACCGTAGATGATACCGTCGATCTTAAGTCCTTTTGGTGCATCCCAATCCGGGTCAGCATTCTCGAGGTCTCTCATCTGGACAGTATAGCGAGCGTTCTTATGGCTTGGATTTGTCGGGTTGCCATCCGGACCTTCCATGCCTTCCGTCCATTCGCCACTGACATAGTTGGTGCCGTCTTTAGCTGTTTCTTCGCCCATGCCGGACCAGTAAGGCCTTCCGTCTTTGACAAGTACGTTGCCGAAGATGACTTCACCTGGGCTAGTCAAAACTTTGTGGATGACAGGGTCATCATTAGCGTTAACATCGGTAATGATGCCGAAGATGCCATTTTCAACGTTAGCCGCGCGGAATTCTCCGTCGATCACCTTGAAGTACGCGAGATCGTCACCAACGATGTTTTCGCCGGGGATCATTGCTGTTGAAGTTTTGCCGCAGGCGCTTGGAAATGCACCGGCGAGGTATGTCTTGCGGCCGTTAGGTCCGTTGCTGCGCATGATGAACATATGTTCTGCGAGCCAGCCTTCGCGGTCGGCTTTGCGGAGCGCGAGGCGCAGTGAAAGTTTTTTCAGGCCAACGGTGTTACCTGCGTACTGGGTGTTAACGCTCAGAGTTGTGTTCTGAGTGTAGTCCATGTATACGCGGTTAAGTTCTGGGTGCTTTGAGCAGTTACGCTCATTGACTTCGCCCGTGGCGTGGCGGTACTTAAAGAACTCGAGTCCGGCATCGCGGCTCTTGAACTCTTCGTATCCACGTCTGTAGAGGAGATCTTCGCTGTGGATTACGTATGCTGAGTCTGTAATCTGCAGGCATGGGATTGCGAATTCTGTGCCTACTGGGCCGAGGCAGAAGAATCTCACCAACATCTGGCGCCCTTTATAACCGCCGCGCTGGAGGTCTTCCATTTCCTTGACACCTTCATCTCTGTCCATTTGGCCGAGTTTCGGGTCAAGTGTTTCGTCTGCAGGGACGAGATATTTTGTGACGTCTTTTTTGCGGGCCTGGTCGAAATATCCATCAAAGTGGACAGTATGTCCCTCTATATTCAGCGGAGTTTCTTCTTTGTTGTCTATTGCGAGCTGTCTGCAATATGCCACATCTTCGTCTGAGTCGTTACCAACAAAGACGCTGTCTGGTTCGCAGAGTTCTATAGCTGCGCCCACGAAGTCAAGAACTTCGTCATTCTCGAGTGATGCGAGCTTATTGAAGTTTTCTTCGCTCATCTTGCTTTTGATTAGATCGTCGTATTTACTCATGCTACCTCCTGTTTTGTTAAGCTTATTACTTGTGAAGTTGGTATTTGTACAGTGAAGAAGACGGTTAGGCAATACAAAAGAAACGATTCTGTTATTTTTTTATCAATTGACTTTTATGTTGAAATACTGCCTGGCAGGGGATATTTTATAGGAATGGATATGAGGGTGGCTAATTATTGGGAGCGGAATGGTGATACGGTCGAGTGTTTGCTCTGTCCTACTGGATGTATTATAAGTGAGGGGGGTAGTGGTTTCTGTAAGGTACGCGGGGTACGTGAGGGGGAATTGAAGGCTTTGGGTTATGGAAAAGTCTCGTCGGCGCATCTGGATCCTATTGAAAAGAAGCCTTTAAATGATTTTTTTCCTGGCAGTATGATATACAGCATTGGGGGGTGGGGTTGTAATCTCTCCTGTGCATTTTGTCAGAATTGGAGCATATCCCAGGAGTTTCATGATGAGTCGAGGGTTTATGAGCCAGCGGATATTGTTGATGAAGCGAAGGCTTCCGGTTCAATAGGTATTGCGTACACGTACAATGAGCCTTTGATTTCATTTGAGTTTGTCAGGGATTGTGCGCAGTTGGCGCGTTCTGCTGGGCTTGTGAATGTCCTTGTCACAAATGGGTATATTAATACTGAGCCTGCCTCTGAGTTGTTGTCTCTTGTCGATGCGCTTAATATTGATATTAAGAGTATGGATCCGGAGTTCTACAAAACACATTGCGGTGGTGAATTGAATCCCGTTTTGGACTTTGCTGTGCAGGCAAATGCGGCGGGTTGTCATGTGGAGATAACAAACCTGGTGATTCCGGGTTTAAATGACAGTGATGATCTTTTTGTGAGTCTTGCTGATTGGATATATGATAATCTGGGTGCAGAGGTTCCGCTTCATTTGAGTGCGTATCATCCGCAGTATAAGATGGTTGTTAATCGAACTCCGCCGGAAACATTGCTGAACGCGCGAGATTTATGCGAACAGCGGCTCAAGCATGTGTATTTAGGGAACGTCTAGTTCTGCGTTTCCGGCTCGGCATCATTTTCTTTGTCGTCATCAAGCGGTCCGAGTTCTTCTCTTAGTCTTGCAATATGGTCCACGAGACCAGCTGAAGCCAGGTTGGCGTTCAGCCAATCATCATATACGAGAGATGTGCGATAGCGTTCGATCATTGCCAGCACCTGTGGTTTCATGGCCATTATGGAAAGGGCGTCTGCAGGCGTTCGTTCTACAATGCGAACCAGCAGGATTCCGTCCTCGGTATCCACCACATCGGACAATTCGTCACCGTTGAGTTTCATCACAGTTGGGATAAGTGTGTCGGCATACGCGATATCGTTAGAAATGCTACCTTCGTAAACGTTGAAAGGCTTTGTGGTTTCGACTTTCAGCTTCATGCGTTTTGCCAGATCTTTGAGTTTCTTGCCATCATCCAGGCCTTTGATCAGTGTGTCTCTAGTGGACGCCGCTTTTTCGTAGAATTTCTTGATCTCAAGTTCCTGTTTGACGGCAGGAATAATGCGGTTCTTGATTTCATCGAACTCTGGTATTGCCGGTTCAATAGTGTCTTGTGTGGCTATGACATAGATATTGCTCTCCCCGAATATAGCATCGCTGAAATAGCCTTCATCATCATCAGGGTCCAGTGAGAATGCAATTCTGTTGAACATTAAGTCTGCATCTATTCCCTGGACGGATTCCGAGGCGGCGAAGAATTCAGAGGTCTGGACTTTCATTTTGAAAGTCTGAGCAGCCTGTTCCATGCTTGCCCCTTTTCTGTCGGAGTAGCGTCCAGGCACCATTGCGGAAACAAGATCAGATGCTTTTACGGCAGCATCGTTCAGGGCCTTCTTTAATTTAAGCTGGTGGGCAATGCCGTCTTTAACCTCCTTGAGCGGGGTTGGGACGGAAACATTGTTAGTATCTGTTGTTGTGTAATCGTCTATGTTGAAGGCGTAATAGTCTTCAACGGCTTCTGAGGTGATTTCGATTGCGTCGATGTGCTCATCAACAGGGAACTGGATATACCTGACGTTGATTTTCTTTTCAGTCTTAAAGTATTCCTTGTTGGTCTCGTAATATTCTTTTATGTCGGCATCGCTTACTTTAACTTTGGTCACAGTGTTGCTTAATGACATATGAATGTATTCCGCAATAAAATAGTCCATAAGGCTTCCAGCGCGGTCACTGGCTTCGTTGTGGGGAACCCAGAATGTAGATGCGAGAACATCTATTAATTTGCGAAGTAGTAATTCTTGTCGCATATAATCTTCGTAGTCGCTTTCGGCGATTCTCATGCGCATGAGAATGTCTCTGTATTTGTCGCTGTTGAAGTTGCCGGCGACAAGGAAGGCCTGGTCTCTTTGCAGGTAGGCGGCAATCTCATCGTTGGCAACAGTGATGCCTATAGCTTTGGCTTGTTTCAGGGCTGCCAGGCGCATCCATACGCGGTTACGAAGGTACGCGTCTTCTTCCGGGGTGAGGCTTGTGTCGCGGCGCAGTCTGAGTTCGTAATATCTGGCACGGAGGAATTCACCTTTAGATATGTCATCACCGTTCAGTTCGCCTTCAGCGCCACCGCCGCCCGGGTTTTTATTCTTCATGAGCTGGGTGGCTACTGGCACGGCAACAAATGCCAAGACGATAATAAACGCCAGTAGGATGAGAAGGATTTTACTTTTAATCATTTTATTGAATTTTGTAATCAGCATGAGTTTCTTCCTTGTATATATAAAAAATGCATCCCGCCATTAAACGGGATGCATCTTTCATCAAAATTTAAAGTTTGTCAATTACTTCTGCCTTTACCAATCGGCGTTATTGACCGCGGCTGGGTGGTAGTGGTGGTTGTGCTGGTAGTGGTAGTAACGGTGATGTTTCCGTCAAACTTAATTCTTCTCTTAGGCTTCGCTTCACCGTCTATAGGGAGTTTGTCCTGCTTGTCTTCAGGAAGCTGATCTGTAAAAACATCTGCAGGGAGAGTGTTGCCGTCCGGCTCGGTGACGATTACTGTGATAATAATCAGATTGCCGCCTTTAGCTCTTCTGCGCCAGATCTTGACAATTGAGTTTTTCTCAGTTGAAACAACTTTTGGGTTGCCCTGAGAATCTTTGTATTCGATGTCAAACATCCCTTTGAGTGTCTTAATCCTGGTAAAACTACCTGCGTCATCGCCTGACACACTAAGTGCCGTGCCTGCGGAAACCTGATCGATTGCATAATTCATACCGAAAATCGTGGTTGATCCGTGTGTGACTATGAACACAACTACGTTAATGTCCTGCTCCTTGTGAGCTTCGCAGGAGAACTTTGTGCCGATTGCGCCGCATACTGCGGTGGCTGTTTCGACGTTCAGTGAGTTGCCAGTGTTCTCTGTCAGCATCTCTTCCAGCTCGACTTCTATTTTACCTTCAGTCAGGTGTATGACTTTCAATTTAGGATTTGTGATTCCGTCGGACATGGTAAGTTCTGCTTTAGCGAGAACGCGACATTCGTTGCCGGCTGAAAGCTGTATGAGCGCTGAGGATTTTCTGCCGGTACGGACAGTAGTGCCATACGCATAAGCCTTGCCTTCCTGAGCCTTGATGAATTTTCTGGCGCCAGCGGGCTTTACTTCACAGTCACCCGATATCTTCATAACGCGAAAGAGTTGCTCGAAAGGTGCGCTGAAAGCTGTTGTGCTCACCAAACACACAAGGAATAACAATGTGGTGATTCTTACCAATCTGGTCATAATCTGTATCTCCTGTTGATTTCTAAATAATCTAACCTTTACTTTGCCATATATAAGCAATGTGGGTGACTAAGTCAAGTGGCATTTTGTTTGAAACGCGTATTTAACAGCCTGAAAGAATAATATGTTTTTTTATGTTTTGGCTTGATATTCCGTTCTTAGGCGTGTAAAAGTCTTTCCTTTGCAATATTGCGAATTATATAATGTGAATTGTGCCTATAATGTATATATCATCTGAGGGGTAGGAAACAACGTATGGTAAAAGCCCGTTCGAAATCCAAAAAAGTGCCTAAGCAAGCAAAGAAACCTGTAGCCACGAAGAAACCTGCGGCGAAGAAGAAACCTGTGGCGAAGAAGCCGGTAAAGAAGGTTGCTGCGGGTAAGGCTTTGAAAAAGGGTGGAAAGGCTGGCTCAGAGAACCTTGATGAACGTTTGAGGCGTGAGCAGCGTAATACGAAAGTCAAGGCGCTGATTAAGATCGCGGAGACTCAGGGGCATTTGACTTTTAATGATGTCAATGATGCTATCCCTGACGATGTAGTGTCTTCGGATGAACTTGAGCAGTATCTTGTTCTTTTGCGCGGCATGGATATCGAGATAATTGAATCGACCGCAGTTGATAAGGTTGCCAAGAAGAAGGTGGTCAAGACGGCGAAAAAAGCTGAGCCGGCTAAGTTGGACTTTTTTGACGATCCAATCCGTATGTATCTTCACCAGATGGGTCAGGTTCCTCTGCTTACCCGTGAGCAGGAAGTCGAGATATGCAAGCGTATAGAAGCTGCTGAGATATCCGTGAAGCAGATTTTTAATCGTTTTGGCTTTGCTTCTGATATGTATCTCGCGTTGCTTGCGAGGCTGGAAACCAGTCAGGAGCGTTTCGACAGGATTGTTACAGATAAGTATGTAGACAGTCGTGATGTTTACATGCAGGCCTTACCCAAGATTAAGAAGGATTTATTAAAGAAGCAGGCGCGGCTTATCAATCTCAGTGTTGCTTCCCGAAAACCTAAGCTTTCAAAGGGTGTGAAGACCCGGAAACTCCATGAGCTCGAAAAGGCGCGTGAGACTATGGCGAAGGCCTTCGTGAAGTTGCATTTCAAGCAGAAGGTCATAGAGACCATGGCTGCTGATGCTGAAAAGCATTACCTGGGTTTTTATGAGGACATAGCTGAGCTGGCTAAGATTGACAGGTCCAGAAAAAGCAAGAAACGGACCTCGGCATTGGCGGAGACCAGAAAGAAAATTAGAGAATCTGAGTTGATTTTCTGCCTTACGAGCGATGAAATTGTTGCGATGTGCGACGAGCTTATAAAGGCGATAGACGCAGGGCAGAAGGCACGAACTGAGATGGTTGAGGCTAATCTGCGGCTCGTAATAAGTATAGTGAAGAAATATATGAACAGAGGGCTTTCATTTCTGGATCTTATCCAGGAGGGGAATACAGGGTTGATGAAAGCTGTGGAAAAATTTGAGTACCGGCGTGGATATAAGTTCAGTACGTACGCTACATGGTGGATAAGACAGGCGGCCACTCGGGCCATCGCAGACCAGGCGCGTACAATCCGTATTCCGGTGCACATGATAGAAACAATTAACAAATTGCTCAGGGTGCAGAAGAAACTTGTGCAGGAGTTGGGGCGTGAGCCGTTGCCTGAAGAAGCAGCGGAAGAAATGGATATGCCCGTCGAAAGGGTGCGTGCTGTTTACAAGATGGCGCAGCAGCCTATTTCTCTGCAAAGTCCGGTTGGTGATGCTGACGACGCAAATTTCGGAGACTTCATTGAGGACAAAAGCGCAGAGAATCCTTCTGAAATGACGGCGTATAGTATGCTGAAGGACAGGCTTAAGGATGTTCTGGACACTCTGACGGAAAGGGAGAGGGCGGTGCTTGATTATCGTTTCGGATTGACCGATGGGTACTCAAGGACTTTAGAGGAAGTCGGAAAACAGTTCAATGTAACGAGAGAACGTATCCGTCAGATTGAAGCCAAGGCACTTCGTAAGCTAAGACATCCAACTCGTATGAGGAAGTTGGAAGGTTTCCTGGAAATGAAGTAGCTGCCTGGCCTCCTGGCCAACGGATAAATAACCAAGATTAAGGAGAAATGTAATGGATAAATATTTTTTATCACTTGAAGAGCTGGTAGTAGTTGGTGTGTGTTCGCTGGCATGGTTCGTTGTGGGCTTGCAGCTGGGCTCGCGAAGGAACAAGAAGAAAGGTCGTGGACCATCTGCTAAACGTCGTGGTGGATCTGATCGAAACAGGGGTGGGCGGGGACCTAGTAATGGTGACGTCGAGCTTTATGTCGGCAACTTGTCGTATGATGTTTCTGAAAAAGATCTTAAGCAGGCATTTAAGGAGTTCGGGAAAGTCGCTTCAATCCGGTTGATCAAGAATAAGTTCAATGACAAGTCAAAAGGTTATGGCTTTATTGAAATGCCCAACAGGAATGAGGCTGAGCTGGCGATCCGCAGGATGAACAACAAGGACATCCAGGGGCGCAGGATTATTGTTAACGAAGCTAAAACCAGAGAGCGTTAAAGCAGGCAATATCAGGCCGACGAACTATATAAGTACCAGAGGCAGCATCGACCCTATCGGGTTTAGTGATGCCGTACTCATGGGTCTTGCCAGCGACGGCGGATTATTGCTTCCTGAACAGATTCCGGATGTTTCCGATAAACTTGCCGATTGGCGAGGGTTGTCGTATGTGGAGCTGGCAGAAGAAGTAATGTCCCTTTATGTGGACTTGCCGCGTCCTGATCTCAAGAAGCTTCTTGAGCAAAGCTATGGGACTTTTTCGCATAATGAGGTGACTCCTGTCGTTTCTGTTGGCGGTATTCATGTGGCTGAGTTGTTTCACGGGCCGACATTGTCGTTTAAGGATATTGCACTCCAGTTCCTGGGTAACCTGTTTGAATATATTCTCGCTGAGACTGGTGGCTCTCTCAATATAGTGGGTGCGACCAGTGGTGACACAGGAAGTGCAGCTATATATGGTGTAAAGGGCAGGGATCGGATTCGAATATTCATCATGCATCCGCATGGGCGGACGAGCCGGATACAAGAACTGCAGATGACGACGGTTCCTGATGAGAATGTTTTCAATATCTCGGTTGAGGGAGATTTTGACGATTGTCAGAATGTTCTGAAAGGCATGTTTAATGATCTTGAGTTCAAGGAGGAGTTTTCGCTGGGTTCGATTAATTCCATAAACTGGGCACGTCTGCTTGCTCAGATCGTGTATTACTTTTACGCTGCTTTCAGGGCTATGGATATTACAGGGAAGACTAGGGTTTCGTTTTCTGTTCCCACCGGTAATTTCGGCGACATTTTCGCCGGCTATATAGCCTCAAACATGGGGTTGCCTATTAAGAAGCTGGTCTTGGCAACCAACGAGAATGATATTCTTTCACGCTTCTTTAATACCGGAGTGTACAGTCTTGGTGATGTTCATGCTACTATCAGTCCTTCCATGGATATTCAGGTGGCCAGCAATTTCGAGCGTTATCTTTACTACAGATGTGACAAGGATGCTCGAAAGTTGTCGGCTTTGATGGACGAGTTTAGTAAGTTGGGTCGGATGGAAGTGGAGAGTCTTTCTGATGAGGGTGTTGACGGGTTGTTTGACGCTACGGCGGTTGATGCTGAATCCACGCTCAAAACAATTCGCGAATATCATGAGAAGTATGATTATCTCCTGGACCCACACACTGCGGTGGGGGTTTTTGCGGGAGACAAATTTGTTGAGAAGGATGTGCCGATGATCTGTCTGGCAACTGCGCATCCCGCAAAGTTTAGTCAGGCTATTATTGACGCGCTTGGAGAGAACGTTGCGCATCATCCGGCTATTGATAGTTTGGAGGGGATGCCGACGAGATGCAGTACGTTGCCTGTATCTGTGGATGCTGTTAAGTCGTATATTAAAGGGAAGTGTATATAGTGGATAAATTAAGTGAACAGGTTTTAATGCATCTGTCCGATCAGGGCAATACGCCCATGAGTTCCGGGGAGATCTCAGCGGTTCTTCAGCTGGGGCTTCATGCACCTAAGAAGTTGCAGAAATCGTTGAGCCGACTTGTGTCGACTGGCAAGATTGTACGGTCCAGAAAAGATAAGTACATCATGGCGGCGCCTGCAGACCTTGTTACGGGCACCCTGGATGTGTTGCGCAGCGGTAATGCATTTCTCGCGCCTGCCAGTGGTGGAGAGGATGTGTTTATTTCGTCGCGGGATATGGGGACTGCGCTTCCTGGAGACATGGTGGTGGCGCGTTTATTGCACGAATCGTTGAGCAGGGCTGGCGACAGTCGCAATGGCAAGGTAATCAAGATTCTTGAACGGGGCAGGCATGATATTGTCGGGACATTGGCGTCAACAGGTAAGTTTCTGTATGTTGTGCCTGTAAGTCCTAATTATTCAAAAGATTTCTATGTTCCTGATTCTGCAGGGGCAAAGCCTGGAGACCGCGTGGTAATAAGGTTTTCCAGCTGGCTGAATAAGCATGTCAGCCCTGAGGCTGAGATTGTCGATGTCATTGGGCCTGCATCGGATCCATCGTTTGATACTACTGCGCTGGTTCGTCATCACGGGTTCAGGACGGATTTCCCGACTGCAGTCTTGGCGGAAGCTGAATCGGTTTCGACATTAATGGAAGAGCCGGGTGAAAGACTAGATTTTCGAAAGAAGTTTGTAATGACGATCGACCCTGATTCCGCTCGTGATTTTGATGATGCGCTTTCACTCGAGCGTGACGATTCTGGCAACCGTGTGCTTGGGGTTCATATTGCTGATGTTTCTCATTTCGTCAGGAAGGGTAGTCCTCTTGATAAGGAGGCTAAGGCACGGGGTACGAGTGTTTATCTTCCTGATCTGGTTATACCGATGATACCTGAGCAGTTGTCCAATGGAGTTTGCAGTCTCAAGCCGAATGAAGATCGCTTGGCGTTCTCGGTTTTCATGACTCTCGACAATGGCGGCAAGGTCATTAAGAGTGAGTTTGCAAAAACAATTATACATTCAAAAGTTCGTCTTACATATGGGCAGGCGCTGTCTATTCTTGAGGGTAAGAAGGATCCTTCGGTAAATGTCGATGGTACGGATAAGTTGCTCAAGGAGTTTCATGCTATTGCGCAGAAGTTCAGGTCGGAGCGGTTTGCCCGTAATGCCTTGAATCTTGACATGCCGGAATGTGAAGTTGTTTTGGACAAGAGTGGGCGCATGACTGGGGTCAGGCTTCTTGAAAATGATATTTCGCATCAGTTAATCGAAGAATGCATGGTTGCGGCTAATGAGGCTGTGGCGCGCGAGCTGGCCAATGAAGGTATGCCGATTATTTCCCGCTTTCATGATAATCCACAGCCTAAAAAGATCGAGGATTTGCAGGCTACTCTTGCAGGGATGGGGCATCAGCCTGGAGATTTGTCTAATCCGTCTAATCTGGCAGCATTTCTCACCAGGACAGCGGATGATCCTTTGGCGCATAGTATTAAGATTGCGGTGCTCAGGAGTATGCAGAGGGCGGTATATACGGCGCAGGAGCGTGGGCATTTCGGGTTGGCAAAGGCGCATTACGCGCATTTCACTTCGCCCATAAGACGTTATCCTGATTTGGTTTTGCATCGGCAACTGACTGAATTTTTGTGTTTCGGCAAGAAGAACTCCTACAAGAAAGATCAGCTTGAGTTGATAGCTCAGTCTTCGTCAGAAACAGAGAGGGAAGCTGATGAGGCTGAACGAGCCATTCTTGAGATTAAGAAGTATCGCTTCCTGCAGCAGCAGATTGACACGGACAAGGTAGAAACATATGAAGCGATTGTGGTGAAGGTTTCCAATGTTGGTTTGTTTGTCGAGTTGATTGATATTCAGGTGCAGGGATTGGTTCACATGAGAAAAATTTCCGGCCGTTTTGTGAATTTTGACAAGAAAGACATGTCCTTGTCGGATGGGCGCAAACGTTTCAAGGCGGGTGACCGGGTGAATGTCTATGTTTCGAACGTGGACTTCGAGAAGCGTCGTCTTGATTTTGGTTTACAAGGTCAGGAGGGGCGTGCTTCGGGTAAGCCTGGTAGAAAGCGTACGGGAAATAATCCTGGTAAAAAATCTGTTTCTGGTAAATCTGGACGTAAGCGTTTTTCGAATCAGTCTCGAAAGAGAAGAGGCCCCTCAAAAAAACGCTGATCCTTGAAGCCGTGAACCTCCCTAGGTTAGGAGTTGTTCTTCTTCCGGTTTGTGGAAATGCTTCGCGCGGTGCCATGACTGAACCGACAGGTATACGGCTATAATCAATGTGAGTAGTATTATTCCGCCGCCGTATATAAATAGTGCTCTTGCTGGGTATGCGCCATCGCCGTAGGGGTTGTTGATGTCACCTCTAATTGCCTGTATCAGAATAATTGTGAGTATAACTGGTGTTATGTATTTAATGCATATATCCCAGAGCTTTGACAGGCGCGTGGCGCCGAGGCTGTTGACGTGGTTTCTGGCGACATGTGCTTTGAGAACCCATCCGACGAAAATGCATTCGAGCAGGCCTCCGGTTACCAGTCCGTATTGATTTATAAAGTGATCGACGATATCCAGTATCGATAGTCCGGCTCTTGTGGTGAATATTGAGCTTGTGACGAAACCGCAAATACAGAAGACACTGATGGTAGTGCTTCTCTTGCAGGCGAACTTGTCGGTGATAGCGCATACGAATGCTTCGACGAGAGATACGGCGGAAGAGAGGCCGGCGATAAATAAAGTAAGGAAGAAAGCGGCGCCGAAGATCTTGCTGCCGACAGGAAGCTGGTTGATTGCTTCGGGGTAGACGATAAAAGCCAGGCCAACGCCATCTGCGACGACCTTATCGATAGGTACGCCTTTCTGGAGAGCCATGAAGCCTAGTGTACCGAATACCGCGAATCCGGCAAAGAATGAATAGGCGCAGTTAGCGAAGGCGGTGATGAGTCCGTTACGGACGATGTCGGTTTTTCGTGGCAGGTAGCTGGCGTAGGCGATCATTATTCCGAAACCGAGTGAGAGTGTGAAGAATATTTGGCCAAAAGCATTAAGCCAAACGTTCCAGACTTCTGAGTTGTTGAAATGCTTGATGATGTTTATCTTGTCCCAGTCGGGTGTGAGGTAGTGTTTGATTCCCATCATAGCGCCATCGAGGGTGAGCGCCCAGCAGACTAGTACGGTTGTCAGTACGAGGAGGATGGGCATGAATATCATGCAGGCTTTTTCGATACCGTGATTGATTTCCTTGAAGCATATTGCCCACGTGATGATCCACACAACGGCGCTTGCCGCAAGTATTTTCAGATTACAGCCCCCAAGATCAAATGGGTCTCCTGAGCTATTGAGGAATGTCTTCTCGAAAAAGGCACCTGTTTCGGTGCCCCAGCTTAGTTTGAAGGAAAATAGAAAATAGTTAAGACACCAGGCGATTACGATGGAGTAGAAAAGAAGTATTCCGACGGAGGCTACTGTGGGCATCCACCATCCTACCCATTCCCATTTTTTATCTATTCGGGCGAATGCAAGTGGAGAAGCACCTTTTTCTCTATGTCCAATAGTGTACTCCAGGATGATCAGCGGGAGGCCAGCTATAATGAGGGCAAAGAAGTAGGGGACAAGAAAGGCGCCCCCTCCGTTTTCGTATGCCATGTAGCTAAAGCGCCAGATATTGCCCAGGCCTATTGCGGAGCCTATTGCGGCGAGTAGAAATCCAAGTTTGCTTCCCCATATTGCGCGGTCAGGCTGTTCGCTCATTGTTCAGTTCCATTCGTATTTTTGCTGTCGGTCTTGTCGTACGAGTCGACTATATCGCGCAGGTACACGAGCTCGTTAATAATTTCATCTTTACTTTTGTTTCCCCAATCCATTCGTCGACCTTGCTGTGATGTTGTGTAATGGGATATGTTATATGAGAGTGTGGTGTCAAGGATGAAGGAGTTGGAGATTTTCTCCTTGCCGATAATGTACAAGAAATTGCCAAGAATTTCCAAGCCTTTACTTTTGAATTAGTGTATTATCCATAGGTATTGACAAGTGTTGTTGCAAACAAATAGCAGGAGAGGTCGTATGGCGAAGTATTTTCCAGAGATCAGAGGTAAAATCAAGTATGAGGGGGCGGATTCCAAGAATCCGTTGGCTTTCAAGTATTACAATCCCAGAAAGAAGGTTGGCAGGAAGACGATGGAGCAGCATTTGAAATTTGCTGTTGCGTATTGGCATACCTTTAAGGGGACAGGTGCGGACCCGTTTGGTGGTGGTGTTTACGATCGTCCGTGGGATCATGCTTCGAGCCCTATGGAGCAGGCCGAGAATACTTTGGATGCGGCTTTCGAGTTTATTTCCAAGATGGGCATCAAGTACTATTGTTTCCATGATCGTGATATAGCACCTGAGGGCGCAACGATTAAGGAGACAAACAAGAATCTCAAGAAAATCATTAACAAGGCTGAGAAACTTCAGAAAGAAACAGGCGTAAAGCTTCTTTGGGGTACGGCTAATCTGTTTAGTCATCCACGTTACACAAATGGTGCCGCCACGAATCCTGATCCAAGGGTATTCGCGCAGGCTGCGAGTCAGGTTAAGCGTGCTATTGATGCTACTGTTCAGCTTGGTGGTACAGGATATGTGTTCTGGGGTGGAAGGGAAGGTTATGTTTCTCTGATTAACACAAATATGAAGCAGGAACTGGATCAGCTTGCCCAGATGTTGCATATGGCTGTTGATTATGCCAAGCGCGCAGGTTTCAAGGGTAAGTTCTTTATTGAGCCCAAGCCAAAAGAGCCGTCGACACATCAGTATGATGTTGATGCGGGGACGGTGCTGGGTTTCTTGACGAAGTATGACCTTCTTGATGATTTTGCTCTAAATATTGAGGCTAACCACGCGACGTTGGCTGGTCATTCTTTTCAGCATGACTTGCAGGTGGCTTCTGATGCCGGAATGCTTGGAAGTCTGGATATCAATCGTGGTGATCCAACTTTAGGGTGGGATACTGATCAGTTCCCTACGGACATCTATGATGCTGTTTGGGCGATGTACATTATTCAGCAGCAGGGCGGATTGAAGTACGGCGGATTGAACTTTGATGCGAAGGTCAGGCGTTCATCGTTTGACACTGTTGATCTGTTTCATTCTCACATAGGTGGCATGGATACATTTGCAAAGGGTCTTCTGATTGCTGACAAGATGATTAAGGACAAAGCATTGAGTCAGCCTATGGCTGAGAGATACGCTGGTTTCAAGCGTGGCATGGGTAAGAAGATCATGAAGAATGAGCTTACCTTGACCCAGCTGGAGAAGATGGCGATAGAGCAGGGCGAGCCACCTATGCTCAGTGGCCGCCAGGAAGAGCTGGAAAACATTCTCAACAGTTATATTTTCGGCTAGGAGCCATGTCTAGAGGACATTTGAAAAGGTTTCAGGATGCATGATTGATGGTGAATGGCTGATGGTCTAAATAAATAGCTGGAGATATTGACATGGAAAGTGATGTTGTTGCTCCGGGATTACAATGTTTGGATTGGGTTGTCATCAGTGTGTATTTCTTGGCACTTGTAGCGATTGTCTGGTGGTCTTCGAAAAAACAGGACACGACGGCTGACTATTGTAGTTATCCTTGGATTAGTTTTGCTGATGTACCTCTATTTCAGCTTCTGGTTGAGTTAGAGTTTTTTGTAAGGGAAAACCTTACAAAAAATATCTTGCACGGGGCGAGGTCAGGTGAGATGATACTTTCAAATGGGCATTTGGTTACAGCTTAGTCTGGTCCACCTCCAGAGGCAGCCTCGTCTACAAGCAGGACATACGTTGGCACCTGGGTCAGGCTTTCAAACCGGGCCCGTTTTTTTTCTTTCTTGCAATAACGTTTTTGAATTCACCAAGAATACTTGACATAAGGAGTATCTAAGGCTAAAACATCAGGCGCTTGGAATTTTCAAGCCAGCTTAGCTCAGTTGGCAGAGCAAGTGATTTGTAATCACTAGGTCGTCAGTTCGAATCTGACAGCTGGCTCCATACTCCATTTTATGAGTAAACACTATATGCCCTGTTTTTCTTCTCGAATGACAACCGTTTTCAGGCGCTTGTCGCAATCATAAAATTGCTAAATTTGTTTTGATTTCGGTTCTGTATTCCTTTATGGTTATTTTTGTGCGTCTAATATAGCTTAATGTTAACGGTTAACGGGAGTTACTGATGAGAAGAATTTTGGTGCCATTCTGCGTTTTGATCTTTCTATTCGCTCTGTTAACCGTGGATGTAACGGCGCAGGTTTCCCGCCTTAAGGGCACGGCATCGAGAAAGAGAGCTGTTGCTGCAGGCGAAGAGTCCCCTGTCGTCGCAATCGATAAGATTTATGGTGTAGGGAATCGGACCAAGCTTGACACTCCTACTTATAATACCAGCGCGGCTCGTGGTATTAATACCCCTAAAAAATGGTCGCGCATTGAAGTGACGTACAAGACGGGCCGAACTAAGGTGGAATGGCTTGATTCTTTGACTTTCTCTTACTACGCGTTGGCCAAAAAAATTGACAGGGAAAAGGGAACGCTCTATACATTCTATAAGAAGAATATACATTATGTGAATATTGAGGCAGGAAAGAGGCAGCTGAATCACAGGAGTCATATTTTTCTCAGACCGGCCGCAGTCAGGCGTAATGGTGAACTTATCGCTGTTGCCGTGGAGATCAGCCATAAAGGGGTAATCGTAGATACGGCTGTAGAGTACGCGTCCGGAGCCGCTGCCAAGTTGCCGAAATCGGAAAAGGGTAAATGGTGGAAGAATTCTGTAATCACAGAAAGCAAGATAACTACGACGGACACGAGTTCTCTGCTGGATCGATCGCAATCACCGTGGGCGTATATTAATATCGATGATTATGAGGTGATTAAGTAGTGTTTGAATCAGATAGAGTGATTGCTATTGATATTGGGGCAAGCAAGCTTGTTGTTGCGGAGTTTCTGGCTCCGAAGGGTACGGCTCCTCAATTGGTCAATTACGGTATCGCTAATCTTGATGCAGATCCTGAGTCCTCGCAGAACTTGTCGGCACTTATAGCCACTGGAACACGAGACTTAATGCGTGAGGCGGGGATAAAGCACGGCCCGATGTATATGACGGTCTCGGGACAGTCGGTTTTTCCCAGATATGTTAAGCTTCCTCCCGTGACCAGAGATAAGGTCGCTCAGATGGTGCAGTATGAAGCTGAGCAGAATGTTCCATTCCCTATCAATGAAGTGGTATGGGATTATCAGCTCATTACGGACACAGATGATGGTGAATTGCATGTAATGCTGGTTGCAGCCAAGATTGAAAATGTTTCCCAGTTTACCGATTGCATGGCGGCCGCAGGGTTGGAGCCGGACATTGTAGACGTTGCTCCGATGGCCTTATACAATTGTGTTCGTTATAACTACCCGGATTTGCCTGGATGCACTATGGTTCTCGACATAGGCGCCAGGTCGTCGAATCTTATTTTCCTTGAAGGCAGCCGTATCTTCAGTCGCAGTATACCCGTGGCAGGGAATACAATAACGCAAGAACTGATGAAGGAATTCGAGATTTCCTATGAGGAAGCCGAGGCGCTTAAGATAGAACATGGTTTCGTTGCTTTTGGCGGCGTATACGCGGGGGCTGATGATGAGGTGGCAGACATGGTCTCAAAACTCATCAGAAATGTTGTGACTCGTCTGCATGCGGAAGTTAACCGGTCTATAAATTTCTACAGAAGTCAGCAGGGTGGTGAGTCACCATCTGTAGTGTTGTTGACTGGTGGCTCAGCCATCATTCCTCATCTTGATACTTTCTTCAGGGAAAAGCTTCAGGTCGAGGTAGAACATCTCAATCCTTTTGCCAATATTGTTGTTAACCCTGCGCTTGATGCCGAGAGAATCAATCAGGAGTTCAATGTGCTTGGCGAGGTGACTGGGCTGGCCCTCAGAAGAGGCTTGGCATGTCCAGTTGAGATTAATCTCATGCCGCCGGAGATTGTGGCCAAGAAAGTTTTCCGCAGGCGACAACCATTCTTTGCGGCATCGGTGATAGGCGTGGTTTGTATCATGTTGTGCTGGTGGGTTTATTTTTATCGCATGAGTACCGTTCTGAATAACAGAGGGAATGTTGTGGCTCAGGAAATAGCAAGTCTTGATGCTAAGGCCAAGACGCTTGCAACACAGGCTCAGAAGAGGCAGGTAGCGCAAATTAAGATAGCAACTGTTACGACTGTGATTGATAAGCGAACGCTCTGGAGCGAGATGCTCAACGATATACGCGGGAATCTTCTTGACGGTATGTGGGTGACCTCTTTGCGTATGGTTGCGGATAATAAGATGAAAGAGGCTAATCCTGATGTTCAGATAATCGAGATGGAAGGGTCGGGATTTCATGATAAGCTGCAGAAGGAAGACAAGCCTGATGCTAATGCGATAATGATTTTCAGGGACAAACTCAGGGCCTCAAAATATTTCACGCAAAGAACAGAGATAAAGCAATATTCACCTGGTTCATATACCCGAAGATTTAAAATGTGGATTTATATAGGCAAGGATGAATCCGAGCAGGCTGTGGATGATTCGGAAAAGTCCCCTGAGAAAACCGAAGGTTGATTTAATTTGTCATGAGCAAGAAAATAATAATAATAATAGCGGCTTCCGTGGCAGTGCTGGTGTTGCTTGTGTTTGCAGGGTATAAACTTTATGTGGGAGTTAGTGCTTTCGCAGAGGCGGAAAAGAACCTGCAGTCTTCATTGCTGCGCCTCAACAGATATTACGCAGGCAACCCGTTTCCATCTCAGGAGAATATTGGTAAAGAGTCCGCCAATCTTAAGACGCTTGATGATTGGTTTGTCACGCTTGTTGAAGGAATACGCAATGGGCAGTTGCAGGAAAGTCACGAGCGAAGACCGTCTAAGTTTATTGATACGTTGACAGAGAAGCGCAATGAGATAAAGGCACTTGCGGGTAATGTGCGTCCTGCGGTTCTGTTGGCTGCGGATTTCGCCGTTGGATTTAAGAAATACAATTCTGGCGATCTGCCTGACCCTAAGTATGTTCCCCGGCTGACTCAGCAGCTTACTGTAATGGATTCAGTTTGCAGGATAATGATAGAGTCCGGTGTTCGTGAGATATTTGCTATGCAGAGAGAGAATATCGAAGCTACGTCAGGACGCGGAGTAGCCAGGGGTCGTAGTGGCGGGAGCAGCGGCAGGAGCGCAAGAAGACCTAGGCCTGAAGATGGGGCGACTGTACGGAGTTCGGTTTTTGCCGATGATATGAAGGCGAGCAAGGCAAATCCTGATGCTGGAATCATTGCAAAAGGCAAGCTGTTTACTAAATTCCATTTTTGTTATTTGATTAAAGCTGACGAGACATCGCTGGTGACTTTACTTAACAGTCTTTCGGAATCACCTATGTTTCTTGTGGTAACCAAAGTTTCTGTACAGAAGGACAAGAATGACATTGTTCTCCCGGAGAAGGAAGAGGAGGGCGAAGCGAGCGGGGGGCTTACAGGAGGGGCTCTGCTTGCCAGCATGTTGCGTAGGCCAAGTGATGATGCAGGCGAGCGAGAGAGTGAGGTTGCTCCGGATGTGCCAGCTGCTCCGAAGGTGGATCTTTCGCGAGAGCAGAAAGTTGTTAGTGGACCAGCATTTGAAAAGCTGCTTGATGTTCTTATTGAATTTGATGTTTACCGTTTTGATAAAACTGAGGTGTCGAAGTGATTTTTTTAAGATCCATAATAGCTAACCTTAAAACGCATTATGATAAGCTCATTGCGTTTGTTATCTTGGCTGTACTTGTGGCTTCATTGATATATCTGGCGGTACAGCTTGGTCTGATCCAGGGTAGTGACAAGGCGTTCAGGGGAAAGATGAGTGCCTTTACCCCTAAGTTTCCAAATACAGAGAAAGTTGATACTGCATCCTTTGATGTTGCACGGAAGGTTATTTTTGAACCTTATGTGATTGATGGCGAGGTATGGTCGAATACGCCTTTATTTGTGGTTGAGCAGAGGTTCTGGTGTGACTCCTGCGAAAAGCCTGTTGCGTGGGAAGCAAAGAGTTGTCCTTTCTGCGGGTATGAGGTTCCTGAAGATCCTGAGGTGCATCCCGGCGGAGATATCGATGGCGACGGCTTAACTTATGCCATTGAGGTTGCAAATCAGATGGATCCGGATGATGCCTCTGATGCAGGTATGGACTTTGATAATGACGGCTTTACTAATTACGAAGAGCTGACCGCTGAAATCCCGACTAATCCTCGCGACGAGACTGACAGACCTCCTGATGTTCAAAAGCTGAAAGTAGATGCCTTGGGAGTCAATCCGTTCAGACTCAGGTTCAAGAGTCATATAAAGACACTTGATGGGTCGTTAAGATTTGGCTTAAACCTCCAGAAAAAAGGAAAACCGCCAAAGACGTATTTCAAGAAGATTGATGGGGACGTCGAGGGGTTCACCCTTGTGAAATATGAAGAAAAGATCATAGAAGATGTTGATACTGGCAAGAAAGATATCTCTGAACTGACCCTTAAAAGAGGCAAAAAAGTGATTGTTTTAGTTAAAGGGCAGGATGTACAACATGATGAGTATCTTGTGAGGTTCTATTTTGAACCGCAAGACTTAAAAATCGTCAGAGCTGTAGGCTCGACATTTGATTTAAAGGAAATAACGTACAAGGTAATTAGTGTTGACATAAGCGCGCAGAGTGTAGTAATAATGCGTCTTTCTAATAGTAAAGAACTGACGATTCGGAAGGTGCCAGCGTTGTCTGGATCTAACTAGGGAGTTGTATTTGGGATGATATTTAGGGATTACATAAGAATTTTGACAGTAGTTTTTTTAGCCCTTTTTGTGTTTACTGCTCATGCTCAGGATTTGCTTGATGATGAGAGCGAAGCCGCGTCCGAAGATCTTCTTCTTGATTCCGCCCTTAATGGTGATTTGCTTGTCGATGAGACTTTGCTGGCTGAAGATGATTTAGACAGCCTGGATTTAGACTTAGAACTTCCTGTTGAAGAACCTCTTGGTGAAAATCTGGTTCTCGACACCGGTCTTGGTGATCTTATAGAAGAGCCAGCAGACTCCGAGTTCGATTTGAGCGATATCGAAGAGCCAATGATTGAGGAACCTCTAATCGAGGAGCCAATGCTTGAGGAACCTCTAATCGAGGAGCCAGTGCTTGATGAACCAGTGCTTGAGGAACCTCTAATCGAGGAGCCAGTGCTTGAGGAACCAATGCTTGAAGAACCTCTACTCGAGGAACCAGTGCTTGAGGAACCAGTGCTTGAGGAACCTCTAATCGAGGAGCCAGTGCTTGAAGAACCTGTGCTTGATGATGGCATTGATTTCAATGCGCTTGTAGAAGAGACATTGGAAGACAGTAAAGACGCTGATGGCGGCAATGTGCATATTCCGCCAGCAACAACAGATGTAGCCCCTGTTACTTCTGCGCTTGTGGTTAATCATCAGGACGATGAGATGGTTCGGACGGAAATCATGCAGGCGATAGGTGAGGGTATACCTGCACCTCCTTCTATTGAGGGTATTGAGATCGAGGGGTTGGGTGAATTGCTGTTCACAGAGAATCTGGCCATATTAAAGAGAGAAGCCGGGGAGCATCACGCAGTCGACCAGTTGGATGAGGCTGGCATTGCTTATTCTGAAGGGGATTACGATAAGGCTATTGCTCGTTATAAGTATGCGTATAGTAATCTTGGGCGGCGACCAGCTACGGGGGCGGACAAGAAGCGGGCTAAGATAGGTGTAGCGAAGTCTTATTACGCCAAAGCTATACAGCGCTACAGGGCTGGAGAAGAAGATCCGGCGTTGGAGGCTGCGCGTTTGGCTCGTGATTACGGGCACCCTAAGGCCAATAAACTTATTAAGATGATTAGTGACGGTCCTATCCAGGATAAGGTGGCAGCAGCTGGCTTTAACAGGCAACCTGTTGTTAATACTGAGGAAAGCAAGCTCAGGGTGCAGAGGATATCGGATCTCCTATGGCTTGGCAGGCAGCGTTTCCAGGCAAGGCAGTATGAAGATTCTCTTAAGGCATTTGAAGCAGTGCTCACGGTTGAGCCCGAGAATACAGAAGCCATACGGATGCGGTATAAGCTTGGGATGATGAAGTTTGACCGTTCGAGTCTTGAGCTTGAGGCAACACGTGAAATGATGACCGCGATGGTTCGTGAAACATGGAATCCCAGGCACTATATCGAGTTGGATGCTGCGGCGATGACAATAGAAACTGGTCCCGGAAGAGGTAGAAGTACAAGAGATAACCGCCGGGATAAAATCTTGAAAAAGATGAACTCTATTATGATTCCGGAGATTGATTTCCGTCAGGCAAATATTAATGATGTGGTTTCTTTCCTTGCTCAAATGAGCCAGGAGTTTGATACGACAGAGCTTGAGCCTGGCGATATGCGCGGTGTAAACATTATTCTTAACCTTGGTGTGAAAGATGGTGGTGGCGCGGCAGATGAGGGTTTTGCTGCTGCTCCGGTTGAGGACGATCCTTTTGCAGCGATGGATGCTGGCTTTGGCAACAGTGGTGGCGCTGCTGCTGCGGCTGCTCATGGCGACATACCGCTGGTCACATTTCAGGCTCGTGAATTAACTTTGCTTGATGCGTTAAAGATTGTTACAGAATATTGCAATCTAAAATACCACATAAAAGGCAGTGTGGTCATGATTGTCCGTAAGAACTACACGACCGAAGAGATTATTCCACGCTGGTACTCAGTAATGAACTTTACTGATATAATGAATGAATCGGCTGTCAGTATGGCTGCAGGTGGCGGCGGTGGTGGTGGTGGTGGTGGTGACTTTACCGCCATCGATGGCGGTGATATTGGTGGTGGTGGTGGTGCTGGTAATTGGAAGGCGTTCTTTGAAGGACTTGGTGTTCCGTGGCCGCAGGGTTCAGCGATCAAGTATCTGCCTGGAATCGGTAAGCTTATGGTTGCTAATACAGCCGAAAACTTGGCGCTTTTTGAGCAGATCCTCAATCAATTTGACTTTGTTCCTAAGCAGATCGAGATCGAAGCAAGGTTTGTTGAGATTAACCAGAGTGATCTGGAGTCCTTGGGCATTGAGTGGAGTCTGACTGACGACTGGGAAATGCTATCTCGTAAGGGTGATGCACATATGCCTATATCGGCACGGCCGGCAATCAAAATGTCTGCGCATAATGCTTCTGCTGGTGAAAGTTTAACCGTGGGGAACCGTTTCCTTACAGGTGGTGCTCTCGGGGCTGGTATTAATGATAATATAATGAGAATTGCCAGTGTTTTGACTAACCCTGAGTTGGATTTTGTTCTTCATATGATGAAGCAGAAGGGCAACTCAGACCTCTTGTCTGCTCCTAAAGTGACTGCTCAGTCAGGTTCAGAGGCGACTATAAAGGTTGTAGAAGAGTATATCTATCCGACAGAGTTTACGGTATCAGGTGTCACCGGCCAAACAAGTGCTGGCGGCGGCGGCGGTGGTATGAGCGGTGCGGTTGTTGAACCAGGTGGCTTTGAGACAAGAGAAGTCGGTGTTCTGCTTTCGGTTCTTCCTGAGGTGAGTGCTGAAGGCCAGATGATCATGCTTACCTTAAGCCCCGAAGTCTGTGAGTTTGTGAGATGGGAGGAGTATGGCTCTACATTTACGGATGCCAATGGTGCTCTTCAACAGCTCAGAATGCCTCAGCCTATTTTCCATACGCGTAATGTTTCAACTCAGATTATGATATTCAATGGCGCCACAGTTGTTATGGGCGGCATGATAACAGAGTCTCGGATCAGCGTGGATGATAAAATTCCGTTCCTGGGTGACATACCTATAATCGGACGACTGTTCAGTAGCAGGTACGATCAGAGTATAAAGCGAAATCTGCTTGTGTTTGTGACTGCGCGGATGGTGACGCCTGATGGCAGACCAGTAAAGACTGCTGAGGAAATGAATCCTCAGTTATCTTTGACTAATCCGAATAACTAATACTTCTGTAACTGGTTTATATTACTAATGCATTAATTGAAGTACCTATGTCTTCTTCCACATTACTGCTAGTCGATGGCCTCGCGGCCGTTTATCGTGCTTTTTACGCTATAAAAGGATTGTCGACCGCAGATGGTCTGCCTACGAACGCAGTTTTTGGCTTTGTTCGCATGATGAATCAGCTTATGGACAAAGTTAAACCTACTCATATGGTGCTTGTGTTTGATGGCGGTCTACCTGCAGCGCGGATGGAGCTTGTTCCTGAATACAAGGCTCAGCGACCCAGTATGCCTGACGATCTGAGTCGACAGCTTCCGTTGATAGATCGATATCTGGAAGCTAGTTCGATTCTGGAAGTGGTGGTGGATGGCGAGGAGGCTGATGATGTTCTTGCATCTATCGCTACTATATATGCTGATGATTTCGATAGTATTTTGATAGCGACGAGTGATAAGGATCTCTTTCAGGTCATAGATGACACGGTTAAGATGATTAAGCTGTCTGGCGGTAATGAGATTATGGGACCGGATGCAGTTAAGGCTAAGACGGGCGTTACGCCGGAACAGACTATTGAATGGCTTGCGCTTATTGGCGACAGCGCGGACAACATTAAGGGTGTGCCTGGTGTTGGAGCCAAGACTGCTACGAAGCTTTTGTGTGAGCATGGCACTGTGGCGGCCATGTATGACAACATCGAGAAGGTGGCGTCTGAGCGGATTCGAGGCTCTCTCCTTGATTCAAAGGATATTGTTGAGCGAAACATTGCAATGATAAGGCTAAAGCTTGATATCGATTGTGTGTCTGGTTTGGATGAGATGGCTGTGAAGCCTTCTGATGACGGCCTTCTTTTGGCCTTGTTTGAGGAGCTTGAGCTTGACGGGTTCGCCAAAGCTATTCGTGAACCGGAGTTGTTTTAGTTGTTTTTTTTTGTTGACATATTTCTGGATAATATTAATGATGTCCACGATTTGGTTATTAGACGAAAGAATCCCATTATCTCATAAACGATAGAATCCCATTTGATAGGTTCGCTATCACTTCTGAATTTCCATGCTGAGAATAGCAGTTACAGGTGGCATTGCTTGCGGTAAAACCCAACTCGGGACTTTAATCCAAAAGTCGGGGGTGGCGGTTTGCGAGGCTGATGATATGGCTCATCTCATGATGGAGCGGGGCACTGAATTGTACAAAGTGCTGGTTGACAGGTATGGTAGCGACATTGTCAGTGAAAGCTGCGATATAGACAGGAATAAGCTTGCGGATATTGTGTTTAATGATTTGCCGGAGCTCGAGAAATTAACATCATTTGTCCATCCCGCCGTCAAGTTGCAGTGGGAAGAGTGGCTGTTGAAAGAGAGCGAGGCGGCTTCTGAAGGGATTGCGTGCGTAATAGTGCCTCTTCTGTATGAGGATGGTTTTGCTGATGACTGGGACGCGGTGATTTGTGTGGTAGCACCAGAAGAGACTTGCGTCAAGCGGCTCATTGGGAAGGGGGTGTCCAATTATGAGCGAAGAATGGATTTGCAGATGCCGATGAGTGAAAAGGCGGCAAGGGCCGACTATGTTGTTGTGAACAGCGGCACGTTGGAGTTTATGGAGTTACAGTGGAAAAGGATTTTAAAAAACATCACGGAGACTAAAGTATGACGAAAGAAAGTAATTCACCATCCCGATCCAGGAGAGGGCCCTCTGGCCGATCTCATGGCAATGGACAGAGGGGCCGTTCAGGCAATAGGGGAAATAGTCAGCCGTTAAGGCCAAGAAATCATGACGGCGATAAGGATTCGAAGGCGGAGCCGCGTCCGGAGTGGACAGGACCAGTGCCGCCGCCGCTGAGCTTGTTTGATTTGCAGAACAAGACCGTTCCAGAGCTTCATGAGATCGCAGAAAAGATGGAGCTTAAGGATATTGGTGCTTTGCGCAAGCATGAGCTTATATTTGAGATACTTCAGGAGCATGCGAATCGTAAAGGCGTGATGTTCAGTCAGGGAATCATCGAGATATTGCCTGACGGGTTCGGATTTTTGCGCTCGCAGTTCAGCAACTACCTTCCGTGTCCTGAGGATATATATGTTTCTCCGTCTCAAATTCGGCGTTTTGGTCTCAGGACTGGCGATCTGGTGGAGGGTGAGATTCGTGAGCCAAAGGAAAAGGAGCGTTTCTTTGCGTTGCTAAAGGTTCTTAAGGTTGGAAATGATGATCCAGAGAAGGCTTGGCACAAGGTTCCGTTTGGCGATCTTACGCCGCTTTTTCCTGACAAGAGGATTAATCTTGAAACCAACCCAAAAGAGGTTTCCATGCGAATCATGGATCTGTTTACACCTATTGGTATGGGTCAGCGGGGTTTAATAGTTGCGCCACCTCGTACGGGAAAGACGGTATTGTTGCAGAAACTTGCGAATGCCATATCCGAGAACCATCCGGACGCATATCTCATTATCCTTCTTATTGATGAGCGGCCTGAGGAAGTTACTGATATGCAGAGAAACACCAAGGCGCATGTGTTGAGTTCAACATTTGACGAGGCTCCTGAGCGCCATGTTCAGGTCGCAGAGCTTGTTATAGAGATGTCTAAGCGCATGGTAGAGGGTGGACAGGACGTTATAATACTGCTTGATAGTATTACGCGTCTTGCCAGGGCGTATAACACTATTGCACCTCATAGTGGCAAGATTTTGTCCGGTGGTGTGGATGCTAATGCTCTTAATAAGCCAAAAAGATTCTTTGGTGCTGCACGAAACATTGAAGATGGCGGAAGTTTGACTATTATAGCTACAGCACTTGTAGAAACGGGTAGTCGTATGGACGATGTTATCTTCGAGGAGTTTAAGGGTACGGGTAATATGGAGCTCTGTCTTGATAGGGCATTGGTTGACAAACGCGTGTTTCCTGCGATTCATATTGAGAGATCGGGGACGAGGAAGGAAGAATTGATTCTTCATCCGGATGAACTCAGTAAGATCTGGGTTCTCAGGCGTGCTATTAACGGGGTTCCGCCTGTTGAGGCGATGGAAACAATAATAAATAGACTTAAGAAAACTAAGAGTAATGCCGAATTTCTAATGGCAATGAAGGAGTAGAATGATTGTAAAGGTTGAGAATAAGGGGTCTTGCAGAAAGGTTCTGCATATTGAAGCGCCGTCAGACGCTGTTGCTGATGAGTATAACAAGGTTTTAAAGGCATTTGAGAAGGGTGCAAAGATTCCTGGTTTCAGGAAGGGTAAGGCACCTAAGGACGTTACTAAGCTTCATTTTGCCACACAGATTGAAGAAGAGGTCAAAGAAAGATTGCTGCCTCAGTTGTATCGGGATGCAGTGAAGAAAAAGCAGATTAAGACTGTCAGTATAGTCGAAATCTCTGAAGTCGAATTCTCTCTAGATTCAGGTATAGCGTTTGGTGTCACTGTTGATGTATATCCTGAATTCAAGATTCCGAAGTACAAGAAAATCACACTTAAAAAGACTGCTGTAGAAATTGCTGATTCGGATGTGGAAGATGCTGTCAAACGTTTGCTTGATAATTTCGCTAAGTTTGAGGACGTAACTGGCCGAGCGGTTAAGTCGGACGATCTGGTGATGGTGGATTACACTAGCGAATGCGAAGGTAAATCTGTTGAGGAGCTGGTTCCTACGTCTAAGGGCATAGGAGAAGGAAAAGATTTTTGGATGATGGTTGGCGAGCCGGAATTGGCGCCAGGTTTTGCTGATGGTCTCAAAGGTACAGAGATTGGCGACAAGAAGGATATCAAAATTCATTTCCCTGATGATTATCAGCTTACTGACCTTTCCTGTAAGGATGCAGTCTATCATGTGGAAATAAAAGGCATCAGAGAAAAGGCACTTCCGGATATAGATGAAGAGCTCTTAAAGAGGCTGCAGGTTAAATCCGAGGATGAGTTGCGAGAGAGAATCAGGGAAGATCTTGTTTCCGAGAAGGAGCGGATGGAAAACGAGCGGCTTAAGAGTGAAATCACTACTCATCTGCTTGCGAAGACATCTTTCGACCTTCCTGAGACCATAGTTCAGCACGAGACGGCGTCAGCCACTAAAAGCATGGTAGACAGGCTTGCAATGCAGGGGCGGGCGACTGCGCAGATTGAGCTGGAGAAAGAATCAATCGCCGATATGGCACGAAAGACATCTGAAGAGAAAGTTCGCATCTCATACATCCTTGCCCGTATTGCGGACGAGGAGCAGATTGATGTAGAAGAATCCGAGCTGAATGATCGTTTGGGGATGATGGCTATGCGTTATGGTATGACTGCAGGTCAGCTGAGGTCGGAACTCGAGAATAGGGACAGTCTGTCTGGTGTGCAGGAAGATCTCAGGGCTGAGAAGACCCTTACTTTTATTCTGGAAAATGCTAAGATTAAGAACTAGAGGAGATAGAGTAATGAATACTATGAATCAATTGGTACCAATGGTAGTGGAGCAGACGGGCCGTGGTGAACGGGCTTACGATATCTACTCACGTCTCCTGAAGGACCGTATTATTTTTATTGGTACGGGCATTGACGACCAGATCAGCAACCTTATTATAGCGCAACTGCTTTTTCTTCAGGCGGATGACTCGGAGAAAGACATCAGCATGTATGTTAACTCTCCAGGTGGATCGGTGACGGCGGGGTTGGCTATTTATGATACAATGCAGTTTCTCAAGTGTGATGTTGCGACCTATTGCGTGGGGCAGGCGGCCAGCATGGGCGCAGTCCTTCTTGCTGCAGGAACGGCTGGCAAGCGTTTTGCTCTGCCTAATGCGCGTATAATGATACATCAGCCGTGGGGCGGAACTCAGGGGCAGGCTGCTGATATAAGTATACAGGCACAGGAAATTTTGCGGTTGCGTGACTGTCTTAACGATATACTTGCCAAACACACTGGAAAATCTTCTTCCGTAATTACTAAGGATACAGACAGGGATTTCTTTATGACGGCTACAGAGGCCAAGGCATATGGTCTTGTTGACGCGGTTGTGAAGAGTAAAAAGAAGTCTGCCGGAAAAACATCGGCAAAGAAAGGTAAGTAATGTCGCAGGAGAAACCAGGATCATGCTCTTTCTGTGGGAAGGGCAACAAAGAGGTTAAGCGTTTGATCGCAGGGCCTGGGGTGAATATCTGTGATGAATGCGTTCATCTTTGTGACGGCTTGCTTGTTGAAGAGAGCGGTACCGTGAAGACAAAGAATGCCTCGGCGTTGCGGGTTCCTAAGCCGCGAGAGATCAAGGCGATGCTTGATGCGCATGTCATTGGACATGATTACACAAAGAAGGTCTTGTCGGTGGCTGTTCACAACCACTATAAGCGGTTGAAACAGGAATCGCATTTTAATGAAGATGATCCTTATGCAAACATTGAGATAGAGAAAAGCAATATTATGCTGATAGGACCTACAGGAAGTGGCAAAACGCTTTTGGCAAGGACATTGGCGCGGTTGCTTGATGTGCCCTTTACCATTGTTGATGCGACAACACTGACGGAGGCCGGGTATGTGGGCGAGGATGTGGAAAATATTTTACTAAGCCTTATCCAGGCGTCTAACGGAGATATTGCAAGGGCTGAGATGGGAATTATTTACATTGATGAGATTGATAAGATCAGCCGGAAGACGGAGAATGTATCTATCACTCGTGATGTTTCGGGGGAGGGCGTACAGCAGGCGCTCTTGAAGATACTTGAAGGTACAGTTGCCAGGGTTCCACCTGGAGGTGGCAGGAAGCATCCTCAGCAGGACTATATCAAGATTAACACTGAGCATATCCTGTTTATATGTGGCGGTGCCTTTGTGGGGCTGGAAGATATCACTAAGCGTCGGATCGGCGCGAATACATTGGGTTTTCTTGAGACCGAGGATGACTTGGTTAAGAAGGGGATTCGTGAGGGGCTCCACGTCGAACCGGAAGATCTTGTGCGTTATGGCTTAATACCTGAGTTAGTGGGTAGAATGCCGGTTGTCACATCTCTCGCTGAGCTTTCAGAGGAAGATCTTGTGCGCATTCTTGTCGAGCCGAAGAACTGTATGGTTAAGCAGTATCAAAAGCTTATGGCTATGGAAGATGTAAATCTTTCGTTTACACAGTCAGCTCTTACTGAACTGGCAAAAATTGCTACAAAGCGAGGAACGGGTGCACGTGGCTTAAGGGCTGTCGTCGAAAACGTCATGCTTGATGTGATGTTTGATGCTCCGAGTAATAGTAAGACCAAGAGTCTTAGTGTAACAAGGCAGATGATTCGCGAAAAATATGGTATAGCAAAGTCTGATGATGCGTCTGATCAAGAGAAAAGAAAAATAGCTTAACTTTAGATTTCCTTGAGTCCGCAGGGCGCTTCGTTGTTCTCGTCGAGAATAAGAATCAGCGGTTTGTGTGTTTTTGCATCTGCCTCGTCTATGACGGCAAAAGTGAATATTATTAAAGTGTCACCAACTGATCCTTTGAATGCCGTGGCACCATTAAGGCTTATCTTTTTGGAACCGCTGTCCGCTGGAATTGCGTATGTTTCAAATCGCTCTCCATTAGAAACATTTGCGACCAGAATTTTCTCAAATGGATGAATCCTTGCGTGATCCATGAGATCTCTATCGATGGCCATGCTACCTTCGTAGTCCTTTTCGACTGCGGTGACGCGCGCGGCGTGAAGTTTTGATTTTAGCATTATAACGTTCATATTCTTACCCTGATGTTTATTTGGATTGAGAGGTTAACTCAGCTTGTATTATATAGCAAGCAAAGTCTTCTCAAGGACAGATGTTATTATCGGCATGGCTTTTGTTGTTTCGCTTAAGACCTCTTCGTGGGTAAGTTTTGCGTCACCAACGCCTGCAGCGAGGTTTGTAATGCACGAAAGGCCTGCTACAGTTAATCCGATGGAATTGGCTAATATTGCCTCCGGAACGGTTGACATGCCTACTGCTGTACCTCCCATTGAATGGAGGTTTTGCACCTCTGCGGGTGTTTCGTATGTTGGCCCGTCCTTGGCAATGTAAATGCCGTGATGATATGTTGCATTGGAATCTTTGCATGCGGAATCCAGTATATTCCTTAATTCGAGATCATAAACCTCGCTCTGGTCGGGGAAGTGTGGGCCCCAGTATGGCTCATGTTTACCTGTTAGAGGATTATTGCTCATGGCGTTGATATGGTCGTCAATAATCATAAGGTCGCCTGGTTTGACGGATTTGGAGAGGCTGCCAGCGGCATTTGTCAGGAGCATCGATTTGATTGATAATTCTTTTGTTAGAAAAACAGGAAAGGCTATAGCGTCCCAGCCGCATCCTTCATACCAATGGTGTCTGCCTTGAAAAACTACGATTTTCTTGCCTTCGTGTTCGAGAAGGAGAAGCTTCCCTGTGTGACCTTTCACCTGGCTTTCTCCCATTATTGGGATATCGCTGTAGTCGATAGACTGTAAGACCTTTAGCGGGCTAATGACTTCGCTCCAGCCTGAGCCCAGAACGATTGTGAGAACAGGTGATGCGTCAATAAAGTGTTTCTTAATCCCGGATAAGGAATTTTTTAATAATTCGAGGTTCATTCAAGAAGTTATACATGAAAAACGGCATGTTACGATAAAAAAAGACCGTTCAGTCAGGCAGGTTTCATTAGACTTAGAACCTTACATCAGGTGGAGTCCTTTCCTACCTGCCCAACTGAGGGTCAGCATATTATAAAGCATCTACTGTGCCAACCTCAGGGTGATTACAGCAGTAGGTCTGAAAGCGCCTGATAATAAGGAAAAAATATTTATGGCAATTAGGCGACTGTATCATATGCACATTTATTCAGGTATAGATGTATCATTACGTGAAACAATGTGGTCGTATTCGGCCAAATGAGGGGTGTTAAGTACTGTTAGGCCTCTATTTTGAGGCTTTCGAGTGCACGTCTCAGTTTTCCGCGCGATATACCGAGCATACGGGATGCTGCGGAGACATTGCTATTGGTTTGCTCAAGAACTGATGTAATCAATTCTCGTGTAACCTCATCCATATTGAGCGATTTAAATGACCATTCTGACGTTGATGGTTCAGGGAGACCTACAAGTGAGTCGGGGAAGTCTGACGCTGTCATTTGCCCAGTATGTTTACAATGGATAATGCTACTTTCTATAACATTTCTTAATTCTCTGATATTACCAGGGAAACTGTATTCTGTAAGTTTGGATAAGGCTTCCGGATCAATACCGTCGATTGGTTTTCCCATTTCGGAAGCAAATTGGAGCACAAAATGAGTTGCGAGCAGGGGGATATCATCTTTTCGATCTCTTAGCGGTGGCAGTACGATGCTACAGACCTTGAGTCGGTAGTAGAGATCCTCGCGAAACTGTTTTTTGCTTACGAGTTCGTCCAATCTCTGATTGGTAGCCGCTATTACTCGGACATCGGCGACCCGCTCCATGTTCTCTCCTATGGGAAGGTAAGTTTTCTGCTCTAGCAGTCTCAATATTTTAGCTTGTGATTTCAGGGGCAGGTCGCCTATTTCATCAAGGAAGAGTGTGCCACCCTCTGCAGCTTGGACGTAACCACCTTTTGTTTCTATCGCACCAGTAAATGAGCCCTTTCTGTGTCCGAAAAGTTCCGACTCGAATAATTCTTCCGGTACGGACGGACAGTTGACCGTCATGAAATGTTTGTCTTTTCGCGAGCTTGCGACATGTACGGCTCTTGCAGCGAGTTCTTTGCCTGTGCCGCTTTCACCGGTAATCAGGACGGTAGCTGTGGTGTCCGCGACATTTATTATGGATTCAGCAACTTTTTTGATTCCGTCAGATTTTCCAATTATCAGGTTTCGCGGATTCTTCTGGGTAAGCAATTCTGAGCTTAGGATGTTCACTTTCTGGGTAAGAAGTTCTTTTTGCTGATAAAGAATCCTGAATCGGCTGGTGCGTTCTATTGCGGTGCTCAGCGCTTCTGTGGTGAAAGGTTTTTCGAAGAAATCGGTAGCACCTTCACGAAGGGCTCTGATTGCTGTGTCGACTTGTCCGTGCGCGGTTATGAAGATGACGGCGCAGGATGGGTCAATTGCTTTGACTCGTTTGAGAACCTCGAAGCCATCGCATTTGGGCATGCAAATATCGCTTATAATGATATCTGCGCCGTTCTTGTCGATCCAGTCGATTGCTTTCAGGGGTTCCCTGAAAGATTCAATGGAAAATCCAAATTCCTTGAGTGCGCTTTTCAGGCTGTCTCGAACCATATCGTTGTCATCGATGAGGACAACTTTCATGTGCGTGTAATCAGATGTAGGCATTAGAGATTAATAGAAGCTTTTTTTTGTGCGCTAGTCCAGAAAAATATATACGGCATGTGAAATATGTATACCAATTGGGTGTATATAATGATATTTTTAGTATGTTGTGAAAAAAGAAAAAATACACGATAGAGATGATTGCATGTCTCGCAGGGAGTTTGCGGCGCTTACAGCCGCGTCCATGACTGCGCTGGCGTCTGGTTGTGCAACAAACCCTGTCAGCGGCAAAAGGCAGTTTATGTTGATAACGCAGTCGATGGAGGTGAGTTACGATCGGAAGTGGGCGCCTCAGCAGTTTTCCGCTGATTACGGTGCCGTGCAGGATTATAAGCTTAACGAATACCTAAGCTCAATTGGTCGTAACATGGCTGTGGTGACGGATAGGCCTTCTATGCCGTACAACTTCAGGGCTCTAAATGCAGTTGTGGTCAATGCGTATACGATGCCAGCTGGAAGCATAGGCCTTGCGCGGGGGCTGTTGCTCGAAATGGACAATGAAGCTCAGATGTCCTCGATTATAGGGCATGAACTGGCTCATGTGAATTGGAAGCATGCCGCCGAGAGGATTTCCAAGAGTCTGTTGTTAAATGCGGTGATTGCGGGTGGTGGTGCATATCTTGAATACAAGGACAGCAAATATACTGATCTTGCTGCCGGACTTGGTATGATTGGGTCTAACATACTCTTGAGCAAGTATAGTCGTGATAATGAGCGCGAGGCGGATCTTACGGGTATGGAATACGCCGCTCGTGCGGGACATAATCCATTAGGCATGCCTGGTGTGATGGAGAAGTTCATGTCTTTGCATAAAAGCAAGCCCAGTGCTGTTGAATTGCTTTTCTCGACGCATCCCATGAGCACCGAGAGGTATCAGAATACGACTATAGCCTGCCAGAAGCAGCACAAGGATATTAGCGGCAGGTCTATGCACAGGGAACGGTATATGGATAACATTGCAAGCGTACGTTCAATAAAGAAAGCGATTGTAGAAATGCAGAATGGTGATAAATCAATGTATGCGAAGAAGTATATGCAGGCGCAACAGCATTATTCTGCGGCATTGGCTGTGGCGCCCGAGGATTATGCAGGGTTATTAATGATGAGTAAATGCCTTATGGCTCAGGGGCATAACAAGACTGCCCGCAAGTATGTTGCCCAGGCAAAAGATGTGTATCCGCAGGAGGCGCAGGCGCTGCATGTCGCGGGCATGGTTGGTATAAAGATGCGAAGTTTTGATTCTGCGCTTGCCGACTTTGTGGAGTATGAAAAACGTCTTCCTGGTAATCCTAACACGATCTTTTTCAGAGGACTCTGTAATGAGAAGATGGGGCGCAAGGAGTTGGCAGCAAGGGATTACAAGCGATATCATTATGCAGCGCCACGAGGAGACTACTCTGGATATGTGCAGAACAATCTGATAAAGTGGGGCTATATGGCGCAACCGCAGCAGAATCAAGGGAGTAAATAATATGGCTTTTCTCGGTAATTTTAATATAGCAGAAGATATGCAGGTTAAAATCCTTTCTTCGCTACTTGTCGTTGTTCTGTTATGGATAATTCGCAAGATCATTTGCTCGGTCATGAAGCGGAAAGTTACTGACTTGGCTAAGTTTTATCATTGGCGAAGAGTCGTTGATTATACTTTCTGGGTGCTAATCATATTGCTGGTTCTTGGTGAGTGGCTACATGGAATTGACTCTATCGCTCAGTTTCTCGGGTTGGCAACTGCTGGTCTGGCAATTGCAATGCATGATACTGTGGCTAATCTGGCAGGTTGGGTGTTCATATTGTGGCGTAAGCCGTTCGTTGTGGGCGACAGAATACAGGTTGGCGATACAAGGGGAGATGTAATCGATATCAGGCTGTTTCAATTTAGCATGATAGAGATAGGTAATTGGGTTGATGCTGAGCAGAGTACGGGCCGGATTGTTCACGTTCCGAATAGTAAGGCGTTCAGGGAGAATGTTGCAAATTACGAGACTGGTTTTGAATATATATGGCACGAAATACCGGTTTTGATTACTTTTGAGAGCGATTGGCAGAAAGCGAAGAATATACTGCTAAATATTTCCAAAGAGAAGGCTGAGCATCTTTCAAAAGGGGCGGCCGAGCAGATACGACGCGCGGCAAGGAAGTATCTGATTCACTTCGATAAATTGACGCCTACTGTATATACGACCGTCAAGGACCATGGTGTGTTGTTGACAATGAGGTATATTGTTAAGCCTCGCAGGAGACGCAACACAGAGCAGGATATCTGGGAAGAGATACTTACTGTTTTCTCCCATGAGAAGGACATCAGCCTGGCATATCCTACAACAAGGTTTTACAATCCCGGGGTTGATCCAGGGGTGAGCGTAGCCACTAAAAATGAATAAACGTCTCCTTTATCTTCTAGTTTGTCTTTTTCTTGCGATATCGATGTTCTCTGTCTACTCGTATGTCGGGAGATGTGAGTTTATTGGCTTTGACGATGATCTCTATGTTTCCGAGAATCAATATGTGAGACAGGGCCTGACGCTTGAAAGTATTAACTGGGCCTTTACGGCATCTCATGCTTCCACCTGGCAGCCGATTGTATGGTTGTCGTATATGATTGAAAGTCATATACAGGGTCATCAAATAACCCCCGCCCTTTTTCATTGGACTAACTTGGTCCTGCATGTTGTGAATGCTGGGCTGCTTTTGTATCTTTTATATCTTGCGACAGGTTCTTTCTGGCCGTCGGTCTTTGTCAGTGCTGTTTTTGCCATGCATCCTGTGCATGTAGAATCTGTTGTTTGGGTTGCGGAACGTAAAGATGTTCTGAGTACTCTGTTTTGGATGTTGTCGCTAATCTTTTATGTCCGGTATACAAACGTGCCTTCCAGAGGTAGGTATATTCTCTTTACGTCCATGTTTGTGTTGGGTCTCATGGCGAAGCCCATGTTGGTCACTATTCCGCTTGTTATGCTTCTTCTTGATTATTGGCCCCTGAAGAGAGGTGAGCTGGGATTGACCTCTCTTCTTCTTGAGAAGGCACCCTTGTTAGTGCCAGCGTTCATTTCCGCTGTTATTACAGTGGCGGTGCAAAAAACGGGTGGGTCGGTAGTGTCTCTGGATGAGCTGTCGATCCTTTCGAGAATATTGAATGTCCCTGTATTTTATTCCATGTATATACTGAAGCTGTTTTGGCCTGCTGATCTGGCTGTCCTGTATTTGCATCCGGGGATGCCGCCATTATATGCAATATTGTTCGGGGTTCTGTTTTTGGCGTTTGTTACAGCATTAGCGGTTCGATATATGAAGTCATGTCCGTTCCTTCTTATTGGTTGGCTTTGGTACCTTGTGACAATGCTGCCGGTTATAGGGGTGATATCATTTGGTCTTCATGGGATTGCTGATAGATTTCTGTATATCCCTGCAATTGGTATTTACATGATGGTGGCATGGGGTGTGGCGGAATTTGTTGCTTTCAAGAAAAGTGGAACGTTGTTTTCTTTTGTGTGCGGGCTGTCAATTGCCCTTATTGCCGGGTTGGGGTACATGACGAATTGTCAGGTTAGATTGTGGAAAGATAATATTACACTTTTCACTCATGCTATCAATGTTACCAAAGACAACTGGGCGATGCGCAACTGTCTTGGTGCTGCCAGGGAGAGAAAAGGGGATCTTAAGGGTGCCTTGACTGAATTCAGGACGGCGGCAGAGATTAATCCGCGTCGGCCCCGAATTTTTTACAATATAGGTTGCACGTTGCAGAAGCAGGGTGCAATAAATGATGCTGTTGAGGCATATATACATGCCCTGAAGCTATCCGACAGTTTTTTTAAAGCCAGATATAATCTCGGTGTAGCTTATGAACATCAGCGCCGCTTTGATGAGGCGTTGGAAGAATACACGAAAGTTTTGGAGGCTGAACCTGAACATCTTATGGCTTATAACAACATGGGTACTGTATATACAAAGCAAGGGCGACTTGATCTTGCTTTGAACTGCTATCAGGATGTGCTTGCTATAGAGCCAGATTACATTAAGGCTGAATATAATCTCGGTGCGATTTTGTTTCAGCTGGGGCGTTATAAGGAGGCCGCCGTCCAGTTCTCTGAGATTCTTCAAAAACAGCCTGACAATACAGCTGCTCGTCAAAACTTAGTTCTTTGTCTTAACAAGGCGGGGGAGGAGATAGGCACTAGGCATTAGGCGTTAGGTGTCAGGCATTAGGGAGTAAGGAATTCTGTTGCATACTTCCCGTATTCCTGTTACTTTTCTCTTGTCTTCAGGATTGGGTGAGATTCCCGACCGGCGGTTAAAGCCCGCGACTCTCTGCTTAGCAGGGACTGACTCGGTGGAAATCCGAGGCCGACAGTAAAGTCTGGATGGGAGAAGATCTGAATTGCTTGTGTGTTTATGACGCAATCTGAGATTTTTTCTCGGGTTGCGTTTTTTTTTGGATATGGAGTGTTGCGTTTGTTGAGAAATAAATAAGTGGAAGAGGAAGAATATGTTGGATCCAGTTGAAGAGGTAATAGAAGCGATTCGCGCTGGTGCTATTGTAATCATCACTGACGATGAGAATCGAGAGAATGAGGGTGATCTTATCTGTGCAGCAGAGAAGGTTACTGATGAGTCTATTAATTTTATGGCCAAATATGGACGTGGACTGGTTTGTGTAGCCATGAAAGCTGATCGGCTGGAGCATCTGGGGCTGTCGCGCATGGCGACTCGCGGTGGCGGTGATGAGTTTCAGACAGCATTCATGGAATCAGTGGATGCCGCAAGCGATATTACAACTGGCATAAGTGCCGCGGACAGAGCCCAGACGATAAAGGTCTTGATTGACGATGCTTCGGAAGGAAAAGATCTTGTCAGTCCCGGGCATACATTTCCTCTTAAAGCAAAGAAGGGTGGGGTTCTTCGCCGTGCCGGTCATACGGAGGCGGCAGTTGACTTGGCGGTAATGGCTGATTTGAAACCGGCAGGTGTTATTTGTGAGATTCTTCGTGAAGATGGGCAAATGGCGCGGATGGACGAGCTTAAGGATTTTGCGAAGAAGCATGGTCTGAAGATAACGAGCATTGCCGACATAATGTCCTACAGGAATCGCAAAGAGCATCTTGTGGCGTTTGTCCGCGAGGTTGATTTCCCGACTGTCTACGGGCACTTCAAGTTGAGGTTATATATGTCTGAGATCGACAAGAAGGAGCATTTGGCAATTACTATGGGTGAGCTGGGGCCCGATGCAACATTGGTGCGGGTGCATAGTGAATGTTTGACCGGTGATGTGTTTAGTTCTATGCGCTGCGACTGCGGTAATCAGCTCCATGCAGCTATGAAAATGGTGGCCGAGGAGGGGAACGGTTGCGTCCTGTATATGCGTCAGGAAGGGCGGGGGATAGGTCTTGCCAACAAGATACATGCCTATGAACTTCAGGATGCAGGTTTGGACACTGTGGAAGCTAATGAGGAGCTCGGGTTTAATGCAGACCTGCGCGATTATGGAATTGGCGCACAAATACTCGCAGATCTGGGTCTGAAGAAGATACGGCTTCTGACAAATAATCCGAAGAAAATCATTGGGCTCAATGCGTTTGGGCTGGAGATAACTGAACGGGTCCCAATAGTGTCTGATGTGACAGAGCATAGTGAACGGTATTTGATGACCAAGAAGGAAAAGTTAGGACACATGATTTAGTGGACTGTGGACTGTGGACGGTGGACTGTGGGCGGGATGAGAGAAGACTGTGGACGGTGGACGGGATGAGCGAAGACTGTGGGCTGTGGCGAGTCTGGACTTGGATAGTGTAAATAAATGGAGGAGGAGAGATGAAAGAGATATCAGTAAAACTGACGGCAGAAGGAATCAAGTTTGGCATTATTGTCAGCAGATTCAATGACTTCCTGACAAAGCAGCTTATGGAAGGTGCTAAGGATTGCCTGATTCGCCATGGCGCGGATGACAAGAATATTACAGCAGCATGGGTGCCTGGTGCCAACGAGACACCTATGGTTGCCGACAAAATGGCGCAGTCAGGCAAGTATGATGTCGTCATTGTTCTTGGTGCAGTTATTCAGGGTGCTACAAAGCATGCGGGTTTAATTATAACGCAGGTGTCAAAATCACTTGCCAGAACATCGATAGAGCGTAATATACCTGTAATCAACGGATTGGTTTGTGCTGATAACCTGGAGCAGGCAATTGAACGCTCTGGAACCAAGTCCGGCAACAAAGGTTGGGCCGCCGCGCAAACGGCAATTGAAATGGCCAACCTTTACAAAGAGATATAAGTGGTATGTATTCGAGAGGATTCTCGAATACAGTTGATAGTTATTTGTTTTTAATAGGTCTTCATGCTGGATGTTTGAGTGAATCTGGAATTAATGCTGGTTTTTATGTTGCTCTCTGGAGTAGTCTGTCTGCTTGCGTAACAAAATACTAATAACAATTAACTTTTAACCAATAACTGAGCCTGCGCTGTTTGAGCGTAGGCTTTGGGGGAATATGTCAACTAGACGAGATGCCAGAGAATGGGCGGTTCAACTTCTGTTCCAGATAGATCTTAATGCAACAGACAAGCTGGATAGGGTGTTGTCTGCCTTTTGGGAGGATAAAGAATCGGACGAAGCTTCCCGTAAATACGCAGAATTCCTTGTTAAAGGTGTTCGGGGTGCCATTGAGGAAATAGACGCACTTTTGAGTAAATATGCCGACAACTGGGATATCAACAGGATGGGCGTGATTGATCGTAATGTGTTACGCCTGGCATTGTTCGAGATGAACAACGCTGATGAGGTGCCATCTGTCGTGTCCATTAATGAAGCGGTGGATCTGGCTAAGTATTTCAGCAGTTCTGAATCGGGTAAATTCGTCAACGGTATCCTCGACAGGGCAAGGAAAGAACTCGAAGCAACTCCATGAACAGTTCGTCAGATCAGAAAAACAGATTCAAGCCATCTGGCTTGATGGTAGTTTTTCTTCTTTCGTTACTTTCACTTGAGCTTACTATCCTTGGCGGCCGCTTTTTGCTTGGCGGCGACTCTGTCATGACGGATCTCTTTATGAGATGGCGCCTAACGCTGTCGATGGGTGCTTTTTCTAAAGATACTAAGGATATCATTCTTCTTGGTATTGACCCCAAGACGCAGCTTGTTTTGGGGCGATATGGGGCAGGGCAATGGGTTTCCCGGAAACCGTTTGTTGACAGCCTGCGTTTCTTTCATAAACACCTTAAGCCTAGCGTGATTGGTTATGATATTGTTTTTGAGGATGACCTTTCTTCTGTAGAAGGATCTCGGGGAAAGCGTGTAAGTGAATCTCCAGACAAATTGAAGGCGCTTGCAGACCAGATAATCAAGGGATCGAAGCAAGGTGGGGATACTGTTCCTCGGTCTACGCTTGCGGACATTAACCGTTTGGTGATAGAGCAGGGTAACAAGACTTTTGCAAATGCATATGCGGAGGTGCAGGAGGCCGAATTCTTTCAAACGCTCCTCGGCTTTTATTTTCGCGGAGGTGGAGTCGATCCGCAAGCTATAAAGATCGAGTCTTGGTCAGATGAAGATATCTTCGGTGATGATGAGGACGGTGATGAGGATATGGGGCTAAGGATCCCGTATCTCACGGATCTGGCTATACCTGTTGAGACTGTACATTATGCTACGAAGCGCAAGGACGGCCGATCCGAGCCATCGTCTAATGCAAGCTTACCAGCCAGTGAGTTGCTGGATTATATCATGATGGCGCCTCTTAATGTTCCGCGTGATCGAGATGGCGTTGCCCGACTCGTGCCTATGGTCTTGAGCTTTATGTATCAGAACTCAGTCACAAAGGAGAAAAAAAAATACTTTGTGCCGTCCTTCTCGTTGATGGCGGCGATGCTGCATCTTGGTGTAGAGTTCCCGCTAGAGCCTGATGACATAGAGGTTTTTATGGGGGATAAGATAATCCTGCGGTCCTCCGCCAAGGGCGAGTATCATATACCTATTGACGATGACGGGTACATGTATTTGAACTACAAGAATACATTTAATGACTTTGACGCCATCAGTTTCTCGCGAGTTTCCCCCTCGTACCTTGAGTATTCCCCCGAGTCTATCGAACGTTATGCTGAGTCCTACAAAAAAATAATTGATGGAAGGATTTCGCTTGTGGGTGTAACTGTTACGGGTGTTGACGTGGGGGCTACGCCGCTATATTCCAATATTCCGCTTGTGTTTGTCCAGATGACAGCTATCAATAATATACTTACACGAAGTTTTATTGCGCCGCTTGGAGCGAAGGATAGGATTGTGCTTTGGCTCGTCATGTTTGTTCTCGTGACTTTGATATGTCAATATGAAAAGTCGTTTAAGCTCGGTCCTGCATTGTTTCTTTTTGGAGTTTTCTATTTCATTATGGCATATGTGTTTATACATAAGAGCTGGTTGATCATGCCGGTTGTGCAGCCGTTACTTTACATTGCTCTAACCTCTTTCAGCATACTTACGTATCGTTTTTTTACTGAAGAACGCGCTAAGAAAAAAATACGGGGCATGTTCTCGACAATGGTTTCGGATAAGGTTCTTATTTATCTCGAAGAAAACCCACGGAGCTTTTCTTTGCAGGGCCGGAATATTGATACCACGGTGTTCTTCTCGGATGTGGCGAGTTTTACGTCAATAAGCGAGACATTACCGCCTGAGAAACTTACGGACCTGTTGAATCGATATTTGACGCCTGTTACGGACTGCATAATGAGTTATGACGGATATGTTGACAAATACGTAGGTGATGGAATTATGGCAGTATGGGGAGCGCCGAACCCTGATCCTGAACATGCTTTGAAGGCTTGCCTTTCAGCGCTTGAACAGCAGGCAATAATAGACGGCATGAACGACGAGCTGGAAAGAGAGTATGGTGCGAAGATTCATGTTAGGATGGGTTTGAACTCCGGGATCGTTACGGCTGGAAATATGGGCTCTGAGAAAAAGTTTCAGTACACTGTCATGGGCGATGTGGTTAATCTTTCTTCCAGGTTGGAGCCGGTCAATAAAGACTTTAATACGAGTATTATTATTGGCGATACGACGGCCAAAGCTGTTAAAGATATGCTTGTCGTGAGAATGCTGGATAAGATAGTCGTGAAGGGGAAGGTTGAGATTGTTCCCATATATGAATTAGTGGGTAAGAAGGGGACTGTTGCTGATTCGACTATGAGCGTTCTGGCGCTTTATGAAGAGGCGCTCGCTCAGTTTCATGGCAGAGAATGGAAGAAGTCACTGCAGATTCTGGAGAAGACCCTTGCCATTTGTAATGATGGTGCGAGTCTTTACTTAAAGAACCGCGTGCTGGAGTTTATGAAAAACGCACCGCCGGATAATTGGCACGGTGAATACATCCGGGAAAGTAAAGAGTAGAGAGTAGAGAAGGGAGAATGAACAACCAACTTCCAAGTGGAGACTTATAGGCTTTGGATTAGGGTTGCGGGAGGCAGGGACGGAATGTCGAATATCCAATTTCGAAGTGGTTTAGGTCGTTGCTTTTAAAAGAAACACTGAGAATGTAGTTCCTTCGCCAAGCGTTGATTTAACTTGAATATCGCCTTTATGTTCTGAAGCGATTCCTCTGGAAATCGAGAGTCCAAGTCCAGTGCCCTTGTCCTTTTTCTTGGTCGTCATGAATGATTGAAATATTTCCCCAAGAATATTTTCTGGAATGCCGGCGCCAGTGTCGGACACATCTACCTTCCAGTATTTTCCGGCAGTACGCTCGCATGAAGATATGTCAATTGCGATATTGCGTGTCTCAGCATCCTCCATTGCATCGCAAGCGTTGGAAATAAGGTTCATGAAGATCTGCTCCAGTTTGTTTGGCGCGCCGTCTACATAGTAGCGCTCTTTTTCGATGTTATTCTGGAGTTGCACGTCGGCTTTTATCATCTTGTTGTCTGTCATGAATAGTGCGTCATCTATGCAATGGGCAAGATCAACCTTCTCGTGTTTTTCTTCAACGCCGCGTGAGAAATTGCGAAGGTGATTTGCGAGCTTTTCAATGGACTGTGAAGCTTTTTTGACGCTTACTGTTTGCGACTTTATGCCTTCAACCATTTCGTCATGAGCCATGTCGCTTTCGAGTTCCTTTTGCATGATCTCATTCGACAGCATGATAACCGTCAATGGGTTGTTGATGTCATGAGCCACACCTGATGCCAATTCACCAATAGCAGCCAACCGTCCCGCATGTGCGAGACTGTTCTGGAGATCCTTTACAGTTCTCAGGTCGCGAAGAATAGAGAATGTGCGGAGAAAGTTGCCCTTATCGTCATAAATGCTGAAAGATCGGATTTCCACAGGGATCTCTTCGCCGTCCTTGGTTTTTAGCCAACTCTCAGGAATGTTCTTATCGCCATCCTCTTTGAGGTCAGAAAAGCCCTTTTCCATCTCTCTCAGGATTCTGTCTGCGTAGATCTCCTTAATGTCTTTACCAATAAGTTCTTCACTTGTGTAACCAAGGAGCGTTTCGGCGGTTTTGTTTGTGTAGACTATCTTTCCGTCGTCTCCAATGGAGTGAATCATATCAGGGAAATTGTCTAACAGAATCTTGAATATATCTGCTTCTCTGATCTCAATGTCGTCTATTTTCATTATGCTCATAATAAAGACCTCTTTATAGGCTATAATTATCACTTGGCCTCAAGATTGTCTATGTTTTTTTTGCTTGTATCTTTGCTCGTCTTGCATATTGTATAAGTAATTGTGTATAAAGAATTACCTCTGACACTTTGACTCAAGGAGAATGTATATGAGTATCATGGATGGTATTAATAGTTTAATCAGAAAGATTACCGGTGTAGGTGCATCTTCAGCACCAACGCTTAAAGTTGATAAGTCAGTTTTGCTGGAGAAAATCCGCCAAACAGATCTTTTCAAGGATGTTCCTGAGGAAAACCTGAATGAAATGTATACCAATATGGAGATCATTGCGGTTCCTGCCGGAAAACAAATCGTTACCGAAGGACAAGAGGGCGATTTTTATTATCTTCTGGCTGAAGGTCATGCCCGGGTTACCCGGAACAACGAAGTATTGGCTGACCTTGATGAACCCCAGGGGTTTGGTGAAGAATCGCTTATTTCCAATGCGACCCGTAACGCAACAGTTACAATGACTACGGACGGTGCAGTGATGCGCTTGTCAAAAGATGGATTTAATGACTATGTAAAAGAGCCGTTGCTTGATTGGTTTTCACCTAGCGAGGCGCAGAAGAAGATTGCTGATGGCGCCAAGTGGATTGATGTCCGTGAAGAAGACAAAGCTAAACAAGATCATCTTCACGGTTCACTCGCAATCCCCGTTACTGTCATACGCGACAGATTTGAAGAGCTTGAAAAAGACACTTTGTATATCTGCTACTGCGAGAATGGACGCCTCAGTTCCACCGCAGCATTTCTCATGCGCCAGGAAGGTTTCAAAGTTGGCGTCCTCAGAGGCGGCCTTAAAAGCCTGAAACAGGCGGGCATAGCGTAGGAGGAAAGCAGGTCGTTTAAGCGTAAACAAGTAAACTATACCTACACATAAGCGTACACTTACGCCCACACATCGTCGCACACATACATGGTTACGCGTAAAAGACACGCTTTATCGGTCTCAACTGCCTCAATAATCTCGCTACCTGCCCGCAGTGCTACAACATAGCAGGCGGGCAAGATAATTCCGCCCATTCTACGCAGCAATTGCACTCTATACCTCCACCGAAAGACCAGATCCTATTCGGTTGGCAATTCCATCTACCCACAGATTATTCATAAGACCCTTAAATCCTTTAAAAACATATTAGAACTTGACCCGGAGGACGTTCCAAGTGCTATAATGCTCGCCAGAGTAGAGGGTTATAAGCTTAATCTTCCTGATGAAACGTGGGCGGGTGAATTTACGCGTTCTACGAAGGATTAAAAGGAAAAGTAATGTCAAAGATACTGCTAGCCAGTAATGAACAGAGCACAGCCGACATCCTTTCTAAGCTCCTTAAGACAGAGGGTTATAAGGTGGTAATAGCCTCAGTCCTGAGCCATGCACAGGAGTTGATTGAAACCGATGACTTTGATCTGACTATTACTAGCGCAAGCAAGGGGTTTGATCCTGAGCTCAGCCTTATGAACTCCGCCAGAACACACAAGGCGTCTATGCCTGTAATTGTCATGAAGGAAGCTGGTGATGCAGAAGCCGATGCCTTGATAGATGAATATAAACCCTTTGCGACGATGGGCAAGCCGATCAAGGTTGATCGGCTTCTGATTACGGTTCAGCAGGCAATAGATTTTAAAGGTGATGAAGCGTCGGAAGATGTAAACCTCAACCTTCAACTTGAGAAGATTTATCAGTTTGAAGGTATTGTCGCTGAAAGTCCCACGATGAAAAGCGTGTGCGATATGGTCAGTCGTGTTGCAGGAATCGACGTCACAATACTTCTGTCTGGTGAGTCTGGAACAGGTAAAACCGAGATTGCAAGAACACTGCATCTTAACAGTAACAGGAACGCTGGCCCGTTTATTTCTGTAGACTGCTCCAAGGGTGATCCTTCTGGCGAGCTTTTTGGTGGCGGCGGACAGAGTGCGCTTGTGCTTGCAAATGAGGGCACGATTTTTATTAGGGAAATCAGTAAGCTTTCGCCTGCCACGCAGGATAAACTTCATAAGGTTCTTGTTGAGAAATCTCTTTCGGCCATCGACTTGGGTAATACAGGTTTTGATATTCGTGTGATAGCGTCAACAAGCGATGATCTCGATAAATTAGTGGCAGACGGCAAGTTTAAGGAGGAACTTTACAAGATACTGAAAGTCATCCTGATAAAGATTCAGCCCTTGAGAAACCGTCCTCAGGATATCATGCCTACGTTCAGGCGTATGCTTCAGCAGAAGCTTGGTGATGGGGAAACCCTCCCCAGCATGGAAGTTGAAGTAATTGATGTGTTGGAGAAACATTCATGGCCGGGCAATACAGATGATATCGAGACAGTTATTGATTATGCATTGGCAAATCTGGTTAATGACAGCATCAAGAAAGAAAGCCTTCCCGCCGGGATAGCCTAAACGGGCTATAGCTTCATGCCTTCAACCGCCGCGCCAGTATTCTTGAATAGACTGCGCGCATCTTCAATGATTTTGTCAATCTCGTCGTCAGTACGTTCCGGTGCGTGGTGGGTAAGAAGCAGTTGGCCTACGTGAGCTTTGTTTGCAATATAGGTGGCGACTTCCCATGTGCTGTGACCCCAGCCGATATGCTGTTTGTATTCGTCGGGAGTGTATTGGGCGTCGAAGATCAGATGGTCAGCTCCCTCACAAAACTCAATAAAATCGTGCGACACTCTGTCAATGTCGAATTCAACATCAGTTGCGATGACAATACTCTTTGTTTCGTCGCTCAATCTGAATGCAAGGCATTGTTGTGGATGAGGAACATTGCACCATTTTATGTCTATGCCGTATAGGCTGAAACTATCGTCATCAACCGGAATGTTTTTCATTTCCATGGTTGCGTCCGCCTCGCCGATGCCTATTGGCCAATATGGTTTACCTATGAGCGTGGTCAGTGATTCGCGCCAATTATCGTTACGGCGTGGATCCGCCATTATGGATATCTTCGCATTTTTATTGTAAAGGGGGTTGAAGGATGGAAGCCCTGAGAGATGATCCAGGTGAAAGTGCGTGAAAATCATTGTGATTGGTAGCGGGGTAGCAAGTTCGCCAATTTCCTTGGCTACTCGGGATACACCTGTTCCTGCGTCTATGATTATAAAACCTTCGTCAGTCTTGACTCTGAATGATGTGGTACTGCCACCGTATTTAAGATATTCACTGCTGCATACTGCGGTTGTCCCTCTTGTTCCTAATATGTGAAAATCTAACATAGCAACTCGCTCAGGGTGTTGGTGTTTAATACAGGGATCAATCCTGCACCGCAAGGAGCAGTAGAGATATTTATGTAATGATGGTACTCTTCGACCCTCTTTCTGTCAACAGAAACACTCGACAGTTTGCTGTTAATGTTCTAATTTAGTGGGGTATGAAGCCTGACAGACATTATATGGAGCGCGCGTTGGAGCTTGCCCGAAAGGGGGAGGGGCGGACCCATCCGAATCCGCCTGTGGGGGCAGTGATTGTAAAAGGCGGGCGTGTAGTAGGGGAAGGGTTTCATAAGAAGGCGGGCGGACCTCATGCCGAAATAGAAGCGATCAAGTCTGCTGGCAAGAAAGCTGACAAGGGCGCTCTTTATGTGACACTCGAGCCCTGTAGCAGTGCAGGAAAAACACCACCCTGTACGAAAGCCATTATTGAGGCAGGTATAGAAAAAGTTTTTATTGCAATCAAGGATCCCAATCCAAAGAATCACGGGCGCGGTATATATGTGCTTCGCAAGGCCGGTATCAGGACTGTGGAAGGGACATCTCGTGATGAAGCGTTTGAGCTGATTACTCCGTTCAGGAAATTAATAATGACCGGGCGGCCATATCTTACCCTGAAGATAGGAATGACGATTGACGGCAAGATAGCTGATTTTACTGGCAAGTCGAAATGGATAACAGGGAAGGAATCGCGTGCGTTGGTGCATGATCTGCGAAGGCGTGTGGACGCGGTCATGGTCGGCGGTCGGACAGCTGTCGCGGATGATCCGTCGCTTTTGTGTACGGGTCGAAGGGATGGAAGCTTGCGCAGGATTATTGTTGATTCCAGTGGGAAACTTCCTTTCACAGCAAAGGTGCTTAATGATTCCTGCGCGTCAGCTACGATAGTTGCGACTACTGAGAAATGCGCCAAGTCGCGAATCAAGAAATACGAGGCTAAGGGCGCAGAGGTATGGGTGCTTCCCGGATCACGAGGTGGTGTTTCTGTACCGAGGCTAATAGATAAGCTTGGTAAGGCAGGCCTTATGCATGTCTTGTGCGAGGGTGGGGGGGAGCTGGCTTTCAGTCTTATTAAGGCTGGAGTGACAGATAATCACCTCTTTTTTATCGCGGCGAAATTGCTTGGTGGTGGAAAGTCTGTTCCTTCAATAGGCGGAGACGGCTGGAGCCTTAACAGTGCACCTAATCTGAAATTTAAAGAATATGAGAATGTTGGCGAAGACATATTGATAAGAGCTGTTCGCAAATGATGGAGGCGGCATGTTTACTGGATTAATAGAGAAAACTGGCAAGTTGATTGCGATGAAAGAAAGCGATGAAAGCGCGTCGCTTACGATTGAATGCGGTGAGTGGGATGATCCGCTGAAGGATGGGGAAAGTGTTGCCGTGCAGGGTGCGTGCCTGACCGTTACATCTTCAGGAAAGAATACATTTGATGCTGACTTGCTGAAGGAAACTATCGACACGACTACTTTTGTCTCAATGAAGCAAGGTACGGTCGTTAATCTGGAGCGAGCGTTGAGAAGTGACGACAGGATAGGGGGTCATATAGTTTCCGGGCATGTGGATGGACTTGGGACAATAAAAAACGTCTCGCAAATCGGTAGAGACTGGATTTTGGATATAGAGTGCGCGCCTGGGCTTCTGCAGGAGATAATCGTTAAGGGCTCGATTGCCATCAACGGCGTCAGTCTGACGGTTACCGAATGCACAGATGCATCGTTCTCTGTAAATATTATTCCTCACACATGGGCGAATACCAACCTGAACGGGTTGAAAGCGGGTGACATCTTGAATATTGAGACTGATGTTATTGCTAAATATGTCAATAAATATCAGGAAAGAACTGCTCGTTCTGAAGTTACTCTCGAAACCCTCAAGAACGCAGGTTTCATTTAAAGAGTAAACCGCTTTCGACACTTGACACATCCTCTTTCGTAGGATAGTTTATGGCTCTTTTATTGAGAGTGGAAAGGTCTTTTAAAGTGAATACTGTTGACAAATTGCTGGAATTGCAAAAGCGGGACTGCACCATACGTGATATCAAGCAGGAGCTTCAGGATATCCCCGCGAGGCAGAAGGAAGAGGAAGTGCGGCTTGATGAGCACAAGTTGGCACTTGCTGAAGCCGAGGATGCCTTAAAGTCTGAGCAGGCATCTATCGCTGATGTTGAACTCGAAATAAACTCAAGCAATGAGAAGATATCAAAGCTTCGTCAGCAGCAATTGGAACTGAAGACCAACAAAGAATTTCGTGCCATGGAAGATGAGATCAAAGCTGTCCTTAGCGGAATCACCACGTTCGAAGACAAGCAACTGCTCTTGATGGAAGATCTTGAGCAGGCCAGTGGTATTGTTGAGGAAAAGCGCAAGGCGCTTGCCGAGGAAGCTGCGGCTGTAGAGGGTGATAAGAAGGTGCATGGCGATCGTGCAGCGGCGCTTGAAAGCGAACTGAAAACGCTTGAGGAGGCTCGCGCATCTGAGGCAGCCGACATAGACGCCGGATGGTTGACACGTTACGATTTGATAATTGAGCGCAAGGGTAGAGCAATGGTGCTGGTTGATAACGGTATTTGCGGTGGATGCCACATGCAGTTGCCGCCAGCAGTTATTCATGCTGCAGCCGCACACAATACCATGGTGTTTTGTGACCATTGCGGAAGACTTTTATATTGACCGATGGGATGGAGTGGTCGCCTTTTCTTAGTCTCAGGGTTTACTCTGAGAGGAGGGGAGGGAGGAAAGTCCGGACTCCATAGGGCAGGATGACTCCGTCGGCTGACGGAGAGGTTTCTCGTTTAAGCGGGGAATACGGAAAGTGCCACAGAAAATATACCGCCCTGAGCAAGTGAGGCGCAAGCCGAACACGTCGAAGGGTAAGGGTGAAATGGTAGTGTAAGAGACTACCGCCCCGAGAGTAATCGAGGGGGCAGGGTAAACCCCATCCGGAGCAAAGTCAAATAGGGAACTGGAGGTTGTCCGTCTCATTTTCGCCTTGGCGAATACAGTTTCGGGTTGACCGCAATAGATAAATGACCAATAATTCGCTGAAGCCTCGGCTAAAGCGGGTGAAACAGAATCCGGCTTATGAATTTCATCGGTCAATATAATAATAAATCGAGAAAGGCGGCATACGCTGTCCTTTTTATGGCCATTGCCGGCTCTATTGCAATTCTTGCGCAGGTCTTCTTAATGCCGGCTATTATTCCATCTAATGATTCAGATCGTCAGAATGCTGTCGAATGGATAGAGCCGTCGCCAATGGGCAATCTTGATTGGTCTGTTGTTCAAAGTGCTTCCGGTGTTGTCGGGATTGATGGAGGGTTGGCATCAAAGAAATTTCGCCTGGCGGGTACATTTATTGCGCATGGTGGACAGAATGACAAGAGACGGGCAATTCTGGATAATTTAACTACTCATAAGCAGAGAATTGTATCCGAGAATGAAGAAATTGAGGGATTCCTTGTTCTCAGGATATTCACTGATCGAGTCGTCGTTCGGGGGCAGGACGGCGAGGAGCAGCTCAGGCTTAGTTTTACCGGCCCAGGCGAAGTGGCTGAGGCTAATCCTAATAAAGGCGAAAAGGCTGGAAATGGCGAGTTCGTCGCCAAGAAGGGTCTTTTTGGCAAGCAAGTAGGGGAGCATAGCTATGTTATTAAGCGTGAGAAGCTATTGGCCTACTATAATGAGCTTCGGGATCAACCTCAGCGCCTAGTGACTGTGTTTGACTCATTGAAGCCCATATGGACCGAGGATAGTAAAATTGCCGGATATCATCTTGATGTTGAAGGTGAGCCTGAGTTCTTTAAGGAGCTGGGCTGGAAGCAAGGTGATGTTATACGGGCTGTAAATTCGATGGCTATGTCCAACCGTTATCGTGCGGAGTATTTCATACGCGAATTCGTTGCTGACCGAGCAAACGCATTCCTGATCGATATGGAACGTGATGGCGAGACTATGAAGAAGGTATATCGCGTCAGATAGAGCATTCGAAAACCCTTTTCGAATGAATGGTTAATGGCAATGGTTTATGGTTGGTGTGCGGCTAGCGTAAAAGTTATCTTAGTGGCCAAATCAGCCCCAAAAGCAAAAAACCCCAATATATTGTGTTTTCCCATGTACATGAGTAGACATAAGATATATTATGCGACGTTGGAAGTTGTATCAATAAAGCAAGGTTATATAATGAGATTTCTCGACTTTGCTCGGAATGACACTTCTACCGACTTGCTAAGCCCCATCTACGGGTAAATGGCCAGTACACCATAACGGCGGGTCCAAGCATGTTCTCAGCAGGAACCGGCCCCCAGTAACGACTGTCCCGGCTGGAGCGCGTATTATCTCCACAGGCAATATAGCCATCCTCGGGTATCTGCATGACCTGTTCTGAATTAGCCATGTATGGCATCGTTATATCATGACCAGGATTCTGGTATCCGGCTTTGTATGGAGCTTCTTGATTCTGAATCCGGGTAATCTGGTGAGGTTTAGTCAGAATCTTGCCGTTAATCTCGATGCTCGGCACTCTTATGCGTATTTTCTCACCAGGAAGCCCGACAAGCCGTTTAATGTAATGCGACCCTCTATCTATGCCCGCAATATTATCGGTCTTAAATACCATGATTTCGCCCCGTTTTGGTCGTCTGAAATTCCAGCTTACCTTATCGACAAAAACATGATCTCCAGCCTTCATGACGCCTTCCCAGATAACCGTTCCTTTTTTGACGAATTCGCCAGATTCAAAGCGCCTCATATACGCACCCTCGGGAATCTTGTACTTAGTCGGGCCGATTACACAGTACATATAAACCGGATTCGAGTTTCCGGGTGAGTATTTAGTGTCGTACCAGCCTTTAAAGACTCCATTCCGCTTTGCAACGACTTTCATGTACTTGTCGCCGGTTATAATCCATTTAAGGTATCGCATCGGCACCTTGTCCATATAAGTAGGCTTATAACCCCCCTCCTCGACCGTTACACCATTTAGCGTCGGCTGCATTGATCCGGTTGGAATCTTGAAGGGTTGAATGAAGTACGCCTTGATTGCCATCGCAACCGTCAGCGCCACAACAAGCACTTCAAAGTTCTCTCTAAAGCCGGCCATCTTCTTTATGGACGCCAGGCTGCATGAAATGTCGTAGAGCTCATTTCCGCAGTCCTTGATCTTGGAATGATCTTTCTCTTTCACGGCGGCATGAAGATTGCCCTCAGCTTTAGCAAGCCGATCTTTGTCCTCAGACGTCATAAGATCCTCACGCATATTGGAAAGATGTCGCGTATGATGAAGAACGTCTTTAGCCATCTTCAGACTTTTTCTTTTCTCAAAATAATTCATAATTCAGAAACTATTAACTAATAACAATTAACTTTTAACTGCATCCGAGAATCTTTTCGGATGCTCTCTAACTGGTTTTCAATACTGCGATGAAAGCCTTCGATGGAACGTTGACGTCTCCAAACTGTTTCATTCGCTTTTTACCCTTTTTCTGCTTTTTAAGCAATTTCTGCTTTCTGGTGACGTCACCGCCGTACAGTTTCGCTGTAACGTCTTTTCTGAATGGTCTAATGGTCTCTCTGGCAATTATATTGCAATTGATTGTCGCCTGCACAGGAATGGCGAACTGATGAGGAGGGATGGCTTCTTTAAGCGCCTTGCATATCTGCTTTCCTCTGGTTCTGGCCTTGTCTCTATGAACCATGGTAGAGAAAGCATCAACCCCTTCACCGTTAAGCAACATATCGAGCTTAACAATATCACTGATCTCATACCCCTCATATTCATAGTCCATCGATGCATATCCACGGCTTATACTCTTAAGTGTATCATGAAAATCAATTAGTATCTCGTTGAGCGGCAATTTGGCGGTAAGTATAACTCTGTTTGAGTCAAGGGAGTCTGTCTTTGTGACCTCCCCTCGCCTATCCATTACAAGCTTCAATATATCGCCAATATGTTCATTGTTACATATAATCATCGCCTTGATAATCGGTTCCTGAATCTGCTCGATTGTTGACGGGTCGGGATAATTGACAGGGTTGTCGAATTCCAACGTATCACCCTTCTTCGTCAATATCTTGTAGATTACCGCAGGATGCGTGCTGATTACATCCATATCGAACTCACGCTTCAATCGCTCTTGTATTACTTCCATATGCAGTAATCCAAGGAAACCACACCTGAACCCAAATCCAAGTGCTGTTGAGTTCTCAGGATGAAAGGAAAAAGCAGCATCGTTCAGCCTCAGCTTGTCTAAACTTTGACGAAACTTCTCGTATTCGGAAGTATCCACAGGGTAGAGACCGCTGAAAACCATGGGGTGTATCTCCTGAAATCCGGTTAACCGCTCTGTGGCAGGATATTTAGACAGCGTTACAGTGTCTCCAATGCTAATTTCTGACGGATCTTTTATTGTTCCCACAATATATCCGACATCGCCACCGTTCAACACCCCAGTGGAAACAGGTTTCGGAGCAAATATCCCGATCTCCTTAATTTTACTGGTGACATCGCTACCCATAAAGATGATATCGTCGCCTTCTTTGAGTTGTCCCTCCCTAATCCTTACATATGTTACAACACCCCTGTAGGCATCATAAACCGAGTCGAATACAAGTGCTCTGGTCTTTTCTGGGTCCATAGAAAGCGGTTTCGGCGGAGGCATGCGCTTCACGACAGCTTCGAGAACCTTCTCAATACATTCCCCTGATTTAGCGCTCACACAGAGATCTAAATCAACTTCAATCGCAAGGATGTCCTCAATCTGATGCGCAACACCTTCAATATCAGCGTTCGGAAGATCTATCTTGTTGATTACAGGGATAATCTCCAATCCGTTGTCCATTGCCAGATATACATTGGCAACAGTCTGTGCTTCGACCCCCTGTGCAGCATCGACCACAAGCAGTGCTCCTTCGCAAGCAGCCATGCTCCTGGAGACTTCGTAAGTGAAGTCGACATGTCCGGGAGTGTCAATAAGGTTGAATTTGTAGAGTTGTCCATCCAAAGCCTTGTAGTTCATGGTTACAGGATGGGATTTGATGGTGATACCACGCTCTCGCTCGAGATCCATGTCGTCGAGTATCTGATCCCTGAAATCACGATCTTCAACGGTATGGGTCAATTGAATCATGCGATCAGCGAGCGTGGATTTTCCATGGTCGATATGCGCTATGATGCAGAAATTTCGAATGTTATCAGTAGAAGACATAAATGCCTGATGGTTAATGGTTAAATGGTTGATGGTTCATTGCTTCAGAGGACAAAAGCTTCCGTGGTGACTTTGCGCAATTCCGCAAGAGTCGCCTTCATATCGTCCGCAGTATAAAGAAAGTTGCCTGCAACAAATCTGTTCGCACCATGCGCGGCACATTCCCGCCCTGTCTCAAAATTGATTCCGCCATCGACCATGATGTCCATATTGTTTAGGCCAAGCTCTTTAGCTTTCTCCCTGATGGCTCTGACCTTTGGGAGTACTTCAGGCATGAACGACTGACCGCCGAAGCCAGGGTTGACTGTCATGCAGAGAACTTCGTCAACTTGCTCGATCACGGGAAACACCATCTCAGCCGGTGTTCCGGGATTAAGGGTAATGGCAACACGGACGCCCTGGTTACGGATATAAGCGAGTACTTCAGGCACATTGCATTCAGCCTCAATATGGATTTGAACAGTATCGGAACCAGCTTCGATAAAACTTTGAGCAAGCTGATCAGGATTAGATATCATAAGATGGGTGTTCAACGGTATCTTGACAGTGTTCCTGGCCATCTTAACGACCTGCGGTCCTATAGTCAGATTTGGGACAAAATGACCGTCCATAACGTCAAGATGAAGTGCGTCAGCGCCTGCATCTTCAGCCATTTTAGCACCCTCTGCAAGGTGCCCAAAATCTGCGGATAAAAGTGATGGAAGTATGTTTATTTTCATGGCGCGGAATAATACACGGCAAACCCGCATTTTCCAAGCCTAAAATAAGGCTATTCAGTAGCGAACCTTCCAGAGAAAGAGGCCCTGAGGAGGTGCCGTTTCGACATGCTGAGTTCTTTTCTCTGCCTTAAGAATTTTCTTTGTCTCGGCTGGCTTAGCTTTCCCCTTCCCCACCCTGATAAGATATCCGGCTATACTTCGAACCATCTTGTATAGAAAACCCGAGCCCTGCGCTATGATAACGATCTCTGAGCCTTTCTTTTTTACATCAAGGCGATATAGATCACGCACGTAACTACCCTCTTCTTTACGTCTATTGGCGGAGAATGATTTAAAACTATGCCGACCTACTAAATATTTAGCTGCTTTCGCCATTTTGTCTACGTCAAGTGGAGTGCGGACATGCGTTCTATAGGATCTCTGAAAAGGCGGCAGAACCTCGTCGTTCCATATGAAGTACCGATATTCCTTGGTTTTAACTGTCTTGCGCGCGTGGAATGAATCGCAAACTTTCTTACTGCTCAATATGCGTATATCTTCAGGAAGGAGCGCATTCAGAGCTCTCATCATGCCGCGTTCGGTGAATTTTTTTTCAATATCAAAATGTGCAACTTGTCCTCTGGCATGCACGCCCTGATCTGTACGCCCACTGCCGTGAACCTTGATGCTCTCACCCGAGAGCTCATGCAGCGCTTTTTCGATTGTACCCTGTACGGATACATCTTCAGGCTGAACCTGCCAGCCAAAGTACTCAGTCCCATCATACGATATTGTTATTTTAAATCTCTGCATATCACTGTCCGCTTAGACTCAAAACCGACTGCTTATTACCTGAACCATTAACCATCAACCATTCAGTGATGACCAGTTTACTGGGCAGCACTGCTCTTTGCATCAAGATAACCTTGAAGTATCACCTGCGCGGCGACCCGATCGCGGACACCCTTCTTCTCTCGGTTGTCCATGCCCGCTTCATTAAGCGCTCGGTCTGCAGCCATGCTGCTCATTCTTTCGTCCCAACCATCTACTGGTATATCAACAGCATTGGAAAGCAACTTCATGAAAACTGTGACTTTTTCGTATATAGGCCCTTCTGTTCCGTTCATATTGAACGGCAGTCCAACCACGATCATTTCAGCTTCCTTTTCCACGGAAACCTCTTTGATCTTTGCGACGGCGTCCGAGTCGCTTGTTACCTCAAGGGTGCATGCGGGCATGGCAAAGAAACCAGCAGGATCGCTTATTGCGACGCCCACTCTTCGTTCACCCCAGTCAATACCAAGAACTGTCACATCAATTCCTTGTATTTGTCCTTCTCCTGAAGGAGTTGAACCATCTTCTTAACATCCTGAGCCTTGTCCTTGGGGCATATGAGAGTGGCACCTTCAGCCTGGACAACTACCAGGTCCTTGACACCGATGAGCGCAGTTAAACGTTTCTCGGAATATACAATGTTGCCACTGGAATCCAGTTGCTCGGCGGCACCGATTAAGACATTGCCATGGTCATCCGCATCAAAATGATCTTCCAGAGCTGTCCATGAGCCGACATCGAACCATCTGAAAGTCCCTTTAGCCATGATAATGTTGTCGGCCTTTTCCATAATAGCATAGTCGATAGATATCCTATCGAGCTTATTGTATTCTTCTTCAAGCTTCTCGTCGAAATCAGACTTATCAACAAACGCCTCCATCGTGTTGGCCATTTCGAGAAGCTGCGGTTGGTGTTTCCCAAGCGCGCGCTGTATCGCATCGGCAGACCAGATAAACATACCTGAGTTCCAACAGAAATTTCCAGCATTCATGTATTCAGCGGCCTTGTCGGCATCTGGTTTTTCAACAAAGCGTTTCGTTCTTACAAACTCTATCTCACCTTCGTGATCAAACTTGTCTGAAAACTCAATGTAGCCAAACGCCGTACTGGGTTCCGTTGGGACGATACCTATGGTCATCAGGAGGTCATTGTTTGCTGCAATCTCAGCACCTTCACTCAGCGTAGCTTTGAAAAGATCCAGGTCGTAAATTATATGGTCGGCAGTGAGTATGCAAAAAACACCTTTAGGATCCCTTGCCTTGACTATTGCCGAAGCCAATGCCACTGCTGCCGCCGTATCTCTACCAAACGGCTCGCCGATGACATTCTCCTTTGGCAGACTTGGTGCCGCTTTGCACAAGGAGTCAACAAGGTCTGCACTGGTGACGACTATCACGCGCTCGGGCGGAATTATACCTTTCAGACGGTCTACGGCCAACTGCATCAACGGCTTGCCTCCAACGAGTGACAACACCTGCTTAGGGCTCTCCGACGTACTCAGCGGCCAGAATCTCTCGCCCTTTCCACCCGCCATTATTACTGCATAAAAATTATCCATATCTATATCTCCTTTAACGATTTAAACGATTTGCACGACTCTAACGATTCGAACGATTCAAGTCATATATTCTACTTAGCCCGTAAAGCGTTAACTTAGGGTCAAAATGAAAATCCATGTCAAGTTCTGCCAACGCCCATTTCGCATATCCACCTGTGGCGCAAAGAGTTACCTCGCCCTCCCCCATTGTCTTCGTCAAGTGATTAACAATCTCACGGACTATACCTCGGTACCCTACCTTGGCACCTAACTTCATTGCGCCTTCGGTACTTCGTCCCATCGCTGGGCAAGAGCCCTTAAGTTGAATATGGGGAAGCAATGCGGTCTTATCTGCTAGGTAATCCGTCATTAGGGGTAAGCCTGGTGCGATAGCTCCTCCGACGTAACCCTTTGTCTTGCTGATCACATCAAAAGTGAGGGCTGTTCCGAAATCAGCCACGATCACAGGTGTTCCATATTTGTACGCTGCACCACTGGCGTTCGCCAAACGGTCAGCACCAATCGAGGCCGGCTTGGGATATGTGATATCTATACCCAATTCAAGGCGATGGTTAACGACTAGCGGGTAACTCTTGAAAGCTTTTCTGAGTTGAGTGACCCATGCCATGTTAGCGGCGGGAACTACCGAGCATAAAACCGAGCCAACAATGGAATGACCTTTTGATAATTCCTTCAGAACGGCGACAATCTCGCTTTTCTTTACAAGAGACCCATCGAGTCGTTGAAAGCGTTTTAGTTTTTCGCCGTGAGCCAGCCCAAGTGATGTGCTGGTGTTACCGACGTCTACAACAACAACCCAATCCATGTTACACAATCTCCAGAGAAAGGTCTGCAGCCTGAACAGAATGGGTCAGGCAACCTAGCGAGATTGCGTCAACTCCAGTTGTAACCACACCCGCGATATTATCGATTGTAATTCCACCCGATGCCTCGAGGGAACATTGCTTGTTGCAAATCTCTACACAGCGCTTCATCAGGTCTACAGACATGTTGTCCAGTAATATCCAGTCGGGATTTCCTGCCAGCGCACTAATCAGCTCTTCTTCGGTCTCAACTTCGACTTCAATAGGAAGGTCCGGGTAATGCTGCCTGACCTCTTCAATGGCGAGATCCAGTGACATCTCATGCTCGACGCTCCATAGCTTCCTGTGGTTGTCCTTAATCATAACCATATCGTAGAGACCTTTTCTGTGGTTTGTGCCCCCACCGCATTTGACAGCATATTTTTCAAACACACGCGAACATGGCGAGGTTTTTCTCGTGTCCAGTATTTTGACTCCATGCGGTTTGGCTATGTCAACAAACGCTTTTGTCATGGTGGCGATGCCTGTCATTCTTTGCATAAAATTGAGAGCTGTACGTTCAGCCGTCAATATGGCGCGAGCCTTACCTTCGACCGACATGATAATTTCATTGTTTCCAGCCTTCTGTCCGTCAAAGATCTCTATTTCGCATTTCAAATGACGATCCTGATCCTTGAAGACCTCCTCCGCAACTTTGGTTCCGGCAACTACATATTCGCCTTTGGAGATAAGAGATGCTTTGACTATAGTGTCCTCAGGAATCAGCGACTTGGTTGTGGCATCACCGTCTTCGGCAAGATCCTCTTCAAGCGCCATGCGGATCATCCGATGCACATGCGGCTCACTCAATAATTTATCTGCTTCTTCTTTCATCTTTTTCCCTCACGTTTCACGCCTATCTTATCTCTCCTCACGTTTCACGTTTCACGTTTTAATATTTCCCCATTTACATGGCATATGACAACAGCCTTCAAACTCTTTTGTACTTTCAACCGCTATCGGGAACAGATTATCCACGCGATGGTAGTTTGTCTTGTGGTCCTCCGAATGGATTGAGAATGAGAACAGATACGTACCTGTTGCCATAGCAATCTCGTTAAGTCTTAGCTTTAGCGAACCTTTACCATCTATCGAGCCAACCTGGAATTCTTCCAACTGCGTGTTGTTACCGTATATAAGATGTCCTTCTTCATCAGATATCGCGAATCCGAACACAGGATTATCCAGCTTCTTGGATGATTCATAGTCGATTCTAACATCAAGCGGATCACCCCACATGAATTTATCAGTAACATTGCCGTCTTTATCAAAGAACTCTACTCCCGCGATTTTAGCCTCGCCAGTCCCCCACTCTCTCTGCAAGCTCTTGGCGTTCTTTTTGCGCGTAATCGACTCATATCGTTCTACAAGCTCTTCAGGATCACCAATGCCGACAACCTTACCTTCGTCCAACAAAAGTATCTGATCGCTGACCGACTGGATGGTTTTGAGATCGTGAGAGATAATCAGCATCGTCTTGCCCTTCTCCCTGAATTCCTCCATCTTCGCGATACATTTTCTCTGGAAGTCTGAGTCACCCACCGCCAACACTTCATCAATAAGGAGAATATCCGGGTCCAGTTCGACGGCCACAGCAAATCCGAGCCGCACATACATGCCAGACGAATAATGCTTTACCGGTTGATCGATGAAGGAGCCTATTCCCGAAAATTCAACAATGGCATCGTACTGCGCTGTCATCTTTGCCTTTGGAATACCCATCAGGGCGCCACAGAGAAAAACGTTTTCACGTCCAGTAAGATCAGGATGAAACCCGGCACCAAGCTCAAGTAGTGACGAGATTATACCCGTCGTCTTAATAGAGCCCTCTGTCGCAGTCTTTGTTCCGGCCAGAAGAGAAAGAAGTGTGCTCTTGCCTGCCCCGTTCGCACCGATGATTCCCAGTGTCTCACCCTTTCCGACAGAGAAATTCACATCCTTAAGAGCCCAGAAATCCTCTTTCTTTCCGGACCTGATACCCAAAGCATCAAGTACAGACGATTTAAGAGTACGTGTCCCGCCAGCACGTAGCCGGAACTTCTTACCCATCCCCTTAACTTCAATTGTATTTTCGTTGCCCATTAAAGTTCATCTCCAAAACCTGGCTCGAGTTTCTGAAATACGGCTATTCCTATAAACAGAACCGACCAGGCGATTACATAAGATATAGCTATCCATGCGGCACCTGGATTGGCATCAGACAAAAGACATATCCTGTAGGATGTTATAATTCCAAACATCGGATTGCAGAACAGAAACTTGTGCAGGAATTCCGGAGCTTTAGATAGCGCCAGCTCTAAAGGATATATAACTGGCGACATAAAAAACCATGCGAGCATGACCATTGAGAGAATATGCTCTGTATCTCTGAAATACACATTACTACATGAAACCAGCAATGCAACGCCCAGACATAATGCGAATTGCGTGAGCACTACAAACGGCAACATGTAAAGCGGCCCGAACTCAACACTGGGAGTTGCCAGCAGATAGACGAACAGCACAACAAAGGAGAGCATAAAGTTAATCAGGTTTGCTTTTACCATGGATAGTGGAAGTATAATGCGCGGAAACGCTGTTTTTGTAACAAGATTGGCATTACCAAGAATAGAGTTCAATGAGTCACCAAGGCACATAGCAAGAAACTGCCAGACAATAATACCCGTAACCAAAACAGGTAATGGAATTGGAACCTTTAGGATGCCCAAAAATACAGAATAAATGACAATAAGGAAGATTGGACTAAGCAATGACCAGAAGAAACCTAACGAGGTGTTTTTATACCTTATTTTCAGATTTCTGACCACCAGAAGCTGTAAAAGCTCCCGCCGTTCGTTAATACTCTTTAGTAGTGCTATCATTTGTCTGGATTGTCTGTCTTTATAGGTGAATTGTCAATTCTGGAATGTGAAAACGTAAAAACGTGACTACGAGGGCTAGGGAAGATCGAGAAGGTCCGAAGGACCGAGACGATGGGAATCGGCGAGTCAAACGTGAAGCGTGAAAAGAACCAGCTCGGGATACATCATATAATATCCTCACTGACATACAGTCCTGCCGATATAACACACTCAATAGCTTTTGAAAATGATGAGATACGCCAGAATTAAACCCGATCAAATCGACATATATATACGTCATACTCCCCCATCTGCTGGTCATCCCGATTTATCGGGGCCGGGCATCTAGGTCGGGAGACCGGGCGGGCAACCCTCTCCTAGTCAACAAATCCGCCCACCACGAAATCAGCTTTTCTACAGATGAGTTTTTGAACGGTTCAACACTTTTCTCCACTGAGAACCGTTGGTCGAGGCGCCAATACCAACGTAGCGAGAAACCGCGTTATGCTGTTTTCTGCTCAGGACTTCAAGCTGCTGCAGATTTACTTGAACGTCTTCGTTTTCGCAAGTCAACGACCCTGTCGGGATGCTTTGCTTGCCACTGCATACCATCTTCTATCATTCGAGCTATGGAACCATCATATTTATCTTTTAGCAATTTTCGTCGTCTGGCTCTTATCTCTTCTACAGCATGATCTTTCATTTTAAAGCTCCTTACAAAGTTGTTCAGGGGTTACTAGTTCAGGAGTTAATAAACCCAATCTCAAGGAAATTTGGGGACAGGTAAATAATTCCATTTTTTCGCGAACCTGGAGTGTTCTATTTCCTTTATGTATATAGGGGGCATTCTTCATGCCCTATATAATGGAGATAATCATGAGATACGCCAGAATAAAACCTGATCAAATCGACACATATATGCACGTTTACAACCGTACCGTGGGCTCAACCGGTGAATTCCCCTTCAAAGACGCTGAAAAAGAGGAATTTGTTCGCAGAATTCAGCTGGTAAGCCAGCTTTACGTCATAGAGCCCATTTCTTACCAGGTTATGGGAAACCATTTCCACATAATCTTGCATATCCCGGCCGAACCACCTTCCAATAAAGAGGCGGCTCAGCGTTATAACAGCTATTATAAAGGTAAGAGAGAACCAATGGAGGCCGATGACCCAAGATGCGCCGAAATTGCGTTGGACCTGCGTGATGTCAGCAAGTTCATGCATGCGCTTCAACAACCATATAGCACATGGTTCAACCGCAGCAGAGCTGCACGCAGGCGGGGACATTTATGGGCCGGCCGCTTTAAAAACACCATTCTTGAGAACGGGCTGGCCGTTTGGGACTGCTGGAA
>JAUUYL010000096.1 GCA_030590485.1 Lentisphaerota bacterium
AATAAGGTCGATTCGCGTGGCAAAATCATGCGCTCCGAAACGCTCCGCTGGTTTTACGGTGTCCCGGCACTGATTGTTCTGGCGGTGTTGATGTTTCACCTGTGCGTCAATTCCGCATTCAAGAAGGCGGCTCCTAAGTCAAAGGCAATCCCGGAGAAGAGTGTAAAGGCTAAAGGAGATAAAACTCTCGGTAACGTCATAAATTCCCACGAGGAGTCATAGATGGCCACATTTAAGATTAGTGAAGTTAGAAGCTTAGGGTGTGCATCTCGCATGCAGAAAACGGCCTCAATGGCGCTAAACGAAGCCGTACGTGCGCAAACGACAGCGAAGACATACGATATTTTCCTGTCACACGCGTTCACGGACGCAGAACTGATCCTTGGAGTGAAGGTGAAACTTGAGCAATATGGACATTCTGTCTACGTGGACTGGATTGACGATCCTCAGTTGGACCGAAGCGAAGTCACTGCGAGAACCGCAAGCCGACTTCGTGAGCGTATGAACTGTTGCCGATCACTCTTCTATTCGACAACAGAATCAAGTTCAAAGTCGAAGTGGATGCCATGGGAATGTGGATATGTTGATGGGAAGCAGGGCAGATCCTCAATCCTGCCTCTCACCGACACTGGTGTCAGCATCTTCAAAGGACAAGAATATCTAGGTATCTATCCCTACATTACCGAGGCGCCGATAAAGGGGCAAACGAAGAAGATTCTTTGGGTCCACGAATCAAGCGATGTTTATTGTAAGTTCACTGAGTGGTTAGTCGGCAAGAGGCCATACAAACACTAAAGGAGGTTTATCATGGCGAGAAAAGTGTTCTTTAGCTTCAAATACAAGGACGTCTCTAGGGCAATGGTGGTACGAAACAGCTGGGTCGCACAAGGGCGTGATGCCGCTGGCTTTACAGACGCTGCAGATTTCGAGAAAGTGAAGAGACAAGGTGATACAGCCATCAAGAACTGGATTGACAACCAGCTCAAAGGTACGTCAGTCACTGTTGTCCTTGTTGGGAAAGAGACCTGCGCCAGTCGCTGGGTAAAATACGAGATAGAAAAGAGCATTGCCATCGGAAATGGCCTGCTGGGCATTGACGTCAGCAAAATCAAAGATTTGCAGGGCAACACATCAGTGAGATGCGGCCAGATTCCGAAGGGTTACGAGTTCTATCTGTGGAACAAGGATGATGGCTACAGCAATATGGGAAACTGGATAGAAAAAGCGGCAAAAGATGCCGGGCGATAAGCTCAGACCGTAAAGAAACAAGATGGCAGATTTGTTTAACAACCGAGAGATAGCGACAGGAATATGGCTGATCGCAGCCATTGGCTTTGGTGCCAGAAATCAAGGCATACGAGAATCGTTTGCGACACTCCCAAAATCTTTCTGCCATTGGAAAATAGCTCTTCCTCTTGCTGTTTTGGTTTTTCATGTTGGTTGTAGCGTCTATGTGTTGCATCGCCTTTCGCTTTGGAATATATCCTTCCTGAAAGATACTATTTATTGGTTTCTGTTCTCAGGCTTCGTTCTTTTTATGAACCTGATGACGAACAGAGACCATAGTTCATTTTTCCGGAAGACGATTCTGGATTGCTTCAAAGTCATGGTTCTTATCCAGTTTCTTATAAACTTCTATCCGCTCCCTCTCGCGCTCGAACTGGTGCTGGTCCCTGTTTTGACATTTTTGGTAGCTGCGTCCACTTACGCTGAAAGCAAGAAAGAGCTCTCCACGGCAAAGAAACTATTTGACGGAATCTTAACTGTTATTGGAATGTCTGTTCTCATACATGTAGGGAGAAGTATCCACTTACATTACAGGGGACTTCTGAGTCTGGACGTTATCCGCAGCATGCTACTGCCTCTCTGGCTTACGCTTATGCTCCTGCCTTTCCTTTATATTTCCAGGGTGATCGCAGATTATGAGATGTTATTTGTGCGCTTGCCTTACTTCGTCAAAAGTGATGACAGCCTGCTCTCTTATGTCAAGCGGCGTATCATCATGCTTTGTCACTTTGATCTACGCAAGTTGTCCCGTTTCTCAAAGAAACACTTGACTTGTTTGCATTCTATTGAAGACAGGAAAAGTGCAGACCAAATCTTCAAGAATTTTCAACTGGGAGTCGTTTACAATGGAGAAGAGTAAGAATAGTGCGGGTTATAAGAAAACGAAAGTAGGATGGATTCCTGAAGATTGGGAATGTGGTCGCCTCAGGGACTGCTCATCAAAGATTGGGAGCGGTATAACACCGCGAGGAGGATCGGAAGTCTATGTTTCTAATGGCGTCCCCTTCATCAGGAGCCAGAACGTTCTAGATGGGGTGTTTTCTTCGGATGGGTTGAAGTATATCACGGATAGCCAGCATGCAGCCATGAGGGGGTCGGCGCTTCAAAGAAATGACATTCTCTTCAATATCACTGGAGCTTCCATTGGGCGCTGTTGCTTGCTGCCAGAGCAATATGATGAAGCCAACGTAAACCAGCATGTTTGTATCGTCCGGTTAAGGGAAAGATCTCACCCGCGGCTTTTTGTTAATATTCTAAACAGCTTTATAGCCAAGAAACAACTTTATGAAAATCAAGCAGGCGGAGGACGAGAAGGCCTGAACTTCCGAAACCTTGGTGGGTTTAAAATTCCTCTCCCTCCTCTCCCTGAACAGATAGCCATTACCGGAGTGTTGGAGTGTTGGGATAAGGCGATTCGGAATTACAAGAAGAAGATCGAGAAGAAACGGAACATCAAGAAGGGGCTGATGCAGAGGCTGCTCTCTGGTAAACAGCGGTTGCCGGGATTTGATGATAAGTGGAGATCGCACCCCTTTGGTGATGTGTTCACATTCCTTAAAACATACGCATTTTCAAGAGCACAACTTACAACAGAATCCTCCGGTCAATCGGCAATTTATAATATCCACTACGGAGATCTTCACGCCACCTACGATAGTTGCATCCTCGATTGCGAAACCGAAATACGTTTACCCCGTTTACAAAACACCTCCCTTGTTTCTTCTGATGCAGTATGTTTGCAGGATGGCGATCTTGTAATAGCCGATGCTTCTGAAGACTATGAGGGCATCTGCGCATGCATCGAACTGCAAAACATAGCAGATAAAAGGATAACCGGCGGCTTGCACACATTTGTTGTCCGAGATGCGGCAGGGAAAACAGCGCCGGGCTACCGAGGTTATATTCTCAAGGAAGAAGAAGTGGCTAAGGAAGTGAAGCGGATAGCTACAGGTGTATCTGTCCACGGTGTTTCCAAAACTAATTTGGCAAAAGTCGAACTGTCTCTTCCTTGTGCCGAAGAGCAGGCAGCAATAGCGAAAGTGCTGGCAACAGCAGATACTGAAATTGCCGCGCTTGAGGGTAAGTTGTCGGCATTGCACGACCAGAAACGATTTCTACTGAACAATATGGTGACGGGAACTATACGCTTGCCTCAATTTGTGGGCACACGTAAACCCGCCGGCACCAATGGAGATAATGAATGATAGATAATTTTGAGTTACCCGATTTCGACGAAGCATCTGCCTCACAGATTCCAGCCTTACTGGAGCTTGTGAATCTTGGGTACACATATATTTCCAGAGCAGCCATACCCACAATGCGCGAGGGAACGTCACAATATGTTCTTCGCGATATTGCGTTCGGTGCGTTGCGCAAGATCAACGGCGATAATATTTCAGACAAGAGCATTCGCGATGCGATCTTCGAAGCCGAACAGATCGAAATGGGCGGCGGCATTTACCGTGCATCAGAGGAAGTGTTTTCGCTGATTTTGGCTGGGCGATCAGTATCTGAATTGATTGATGGACGCCGAGTCTCGCCGCAGCTGAAGTTTATCGATTTCGTGGCTCCGCATAACAACACATTCCATGTTTGTGCAGAATTCGAGCTGTCTGAAGGCCATGACAGACGTCCTGATATCGTTTTATTTGTGAACGGATTTCCCGTCTCCGTCATTGAGAACAAAAAGGAGTCCGTAAAGGTTGATGACGCAGTCGCACAAATGGTTCGAAACCAGAATCCTGGTGAGACACCAAAGTTCTTTCTGTACCCGCAGATACTGGTGGCCACGAATGTACGTGAACTAAAATACGGCACAATGCTCACCCCACAAAAGTTCTATGCTCACTGGAAAGAGAAAGATGCTGATCAGAAGGAATATGACTCCGAAATATCACGAATCATAAACAAAGAGGTGGAGCAAGAGATAGTCGAGCAGATTGCAAGCGACCTAATCCGTTCGGATTACACGCAAACTGTAGATCGAGCCGTAACAGAACAGGACAGAGGAATATACAGCCTACTTCGACCTGATCGCATGCTGGATCTCATACGCAATTTCGTTCTTTATGATAACAACATCAAAAAGATAGCTCGTTATCCTCAGTATTTTGCAATCAAGAAGGCTCTGACTCAACTGAAGACATTCGACGATTCAGGAAGGAGGCAAGGTGGACTTATATGGCACACGCAAGGTAGTGGTAAAAGCCTGACTATGGTGATGCTTGTGAAATGCCTGATTGATGATACGGAAATTGAACTGCCTCGTATTATAATTGTCACGGACCGGCGCGATCTGGATAAACAGATAAGCGATACTTTTGCGGCGTGCAACATCAAGAAGGATGTGAAGCGCACTAGGAGTGCTAAGGAATTACTACGCTTGATCAAGGATAAGGACCAGAGGGTTATAACGTCCCTGATCCATAAGTTCGAGGCATCCAAGGAATCGCGTGACTTCATTGATAATGACCCTAATGTTTTCGTTCTTATCGATGAAGCACATCGATCGCAGGCAGGCAAGGCTAACATCGAGCTAAACCTTGTTCTGCCCAAAGCGTGCCAGATAGGATTCACGGGCACACCACTGATGAAGCGAGAAAAAAGAAAGGGGAAAGACAAGAAACTTCCGGGAAAGATCGTCAAAGCCAGCGAGATGAAGTTTGGCGGCATAATCGACGCCTACACAATTTCGGAAGCCGAGGCCGACGGCGTGGTTCTACCTCTTATCTATCAGCCACGCTTCGTGGAGCAGCGAGTACAGCAGGCATTGCTGGATAAATTTTACGATCAGATAACACAGGATCTGACAGAAGATCAGAAGAAAGATCTGCAGAAGAAATTTAACTCGTCACAGATTCTGGAGGAAACATCTCAGCGAATAGAGACTATTGCGCTAGATATCCTGGAACATTACAGACAGTTCTTTAACACCGGCCTTAAGGCTCAGGTTGTTGCACCGTCAAAATACGCAGCCGTTATGTTTCAGAAGGCATTTTCTCTGCAAGGCAAGGTGTCGGTGGAAGTTATTATTTCCGACACGGCTGACAAGGCAGAAGACGACAAACTAGCTGAGCACAAGAAAGTTGTAGCAGCATGGCTCAATAATGAGAAACATAAGCATGGTTCTTCTCTGGAGGCACGGGAAAAGAACCTTATTCGGGATTTTAAAGAGAACCCCGAGGGTGTACGTATGTTAATCGTAGTTGATAAACTTCTCACGGGTTTTGATGCGCCTCGTAATGCCTTTCTCTATCTGGCGAAGCAGCTCAAGGATCATAATCTCCTGCAGGCTATCGCAAGGGTGAACCGCCTGTTCGATGGTGATGAAGGCCGAGAAGCGAAGGTAAACGGGTTTGTCATTGATTATTCGAAGAACGCACAGAATTTGCATGATGCCATGGAACTGTTTTCGAACTATGATCCGGAGGACATCGAAAGAGCGCTACTTAACTCTGACGAGAAAATCCAGGATCTGGACAGTGTGTATCAGGAGCTGCATTCCATCTTCAATGTAGTGAAGAATAAGCAGGATACGGAAGAATATGTTCGGGTTCTGGAAGGTGATGTTGAAGCTCGTGAGCATTTCTACGAACTCGTTAATGACTTCGTGAAGCAGTTCT
>JAUUYL010000122.1 GCA_030590485.1 Lentisphaerota bacterium
TCAACCGCTGTCTCAACCGTGGCATACGCCGTAAAGATGATGACAGGGATGCCCGGTTTTACCTCTATTGCCTTGCGAAGCACCTCGATTCCGTCGACGCGGGGCATCTTCAGATCCACGAGTAGGATATTCCACTCCTCGCGATCCAGGATATCAAGCGCCTCCTGACCACCTTCCACTGGCACAACTTCGTAACCAAACTTCCGAAGCCACACCGAGAGAGATTCGCGGACGATCTTCTCGTCGTCCACCACCATGATCCGAACCACTGGTTTCATCGGGTTACCCTATTAATGTCTTTCTTATTCCAGCTTTTCATTACTCTCCAGAAAAATGCTGAATGTAGTTCCTATTTCCTTTGAGCTCTATACACGGATATCACCACCGAGGCGCTTGATGATCCCGTATGCCACAGCCAGGCCGAGTCCGAGACCTTCTCCCTTTTCCTTGGTTGTGAAGAAAGGAGTAAACAGTTTGTCGATATTTTCCTTGGCTATTCCGTAGCCTGTATCTTCAACATCGATTCGCACTATCTTGGTGTTCTTAGTCGGTCCCTCCTTGTCGTTGACCTGCGTGGCGCGGATTGCCAGCCTGCCTCCGTGGGGCATAGCCTGGATTGCGTTTAGGATAAGATTAAGAAAAACCTGCTTAAGCTGGTCTGAGTCCGCTTCAATCTGGGGAAGTCCCGAATCAATATGATAGACCATTTCGATATCTTGTAGCTTTGCCCTGTAATCCAGTATGCTGTAAGACTCATCTAAAATATTGTCAAGGTTCAAGGGGGCGAGCATCGGTTGAGATTGTCGGGAGAAATCCAGCAGTCTCTTTATAATTTTGGAACATCGGGTGAGCTCATGCTTAGAGTCATTGAGAAATGTCAAAGCCTGCTTTCTGTCGAACTGGTCGTTCTCGAGATCAGTTGCAAGCGAGTGCAAGTAAACCATAATACCGCTGATAGGGTTGTTTATCTCGTGAGCCACGCCAGCGGCGATCTGGCCAAGGGATGCCATCTTCTCGCTCTGGATTAATTGCTCCTGTAACTGTTTTAACTCGTCATAGGCTTGTTGCAACTCCTTACGCTTACGCCGTTCCGCCTCGGCTCTTGCTGCATCCGCAATTAGTTTCTTAGTCGGTCTGAGATCGCGTGCCACCAACACTATTCCTGACACGATGCGGGGACAGGCTTTTATCGCGGAACTCCTCAACGAGATTGGTATTGGCTTCCCTTTCTTTGGAATCATAAAACCTTCGATGCTGGCCAGAGCCTCGTCGAGTAGACGCTCACTTATCGTCATATTAGAGGAAAATTCGCTTTCTTTGTCCTGCGAGATGCTCAGGATTTTTTGAAGTGGATGATCAAGTATCTTATCCTCGCTGTACCCCAATAAGGACAAGGTTGCTTGATTTGCCATGATGACCATCGCGTCCAGATCGACAAGGAGCACCATGTCGGACATGACGCTAATCATCTGGGCACAGATATCGTCTATTGGTTTTTCTTCAGGGACCATGGTCTCATTCATCCTCGTCTATTTACCAACCAATCCGATGATGCACATTCGCATATTGTTTTTCAGTTGTCAGATCACTGGGCAGGTGTAGCACATGTCACAATTCACTGCGTTTGTTTCCGAGACTTTCGTTTCTTTTTAGGTTTCTCTTTTACTTCACAGATTAATCACAGAAAGCCTTCACAAGAAAACTGGAGATATCTTCAATCTCCAACCCATCGCCGGATGCCTTTTTGAGGGATGCCATACAGATCGGACACATAGTGGCCACTGCTCCCCCATTGGTGATATCCTTGAATTGCTGAATCCTATTTTTGCCAATTGTGTGAGACATCTTAGGGAAAATTGACTCTATGGGGCCTCCGCAGCAGTGTGTCAGCGCCTTGTTGTCCTTTGGCTCTTTTATCGTGTAGCCCGCTCGCTTGAGCAATTGCCTTGGTTCATCTATGATACTTTCATGGCGCGCATAAACACAGGAGTCGTGTATCGTAATTTCTTTTTCAACGCTATGGAGCGGCTGAAGATTATCGCTGGTAGCCAGAACCTCCAGATAGCTTTTGACCTCAATATCGTAGCCGTCGATGATAGTCGGGTACACGGAGCGCATTATGTTTGTAGTGTGGGGATCAACTGTAATCACGGTGCTAACGCCGTTTTCCTTCAGCAGGTTATAGACTCGCTTGGCCTGTATACGAAATGCGTCATCCACGCCTAAGTCGTATGCAAGAGTACCGGCGTAAAGCTCTTTCCTGTATAAATAGCCAAACTCCACTCCAGCCTTTTTCAACAATTTTGCGATATTGTAGACAATTTGCTTATAGCGCTTAACGTCAGCTTTCTTAGGTATTGAAACAAACGCTGACACGTTGAACATTTTATTAAAAAACCTGCCCATAAATACAAACTTACCAAGGAAAGAGTCCTCTACGAGCTCCATATTCTTTACTGCGGCAATCATATAGGGCAATAGTTGATACATTGAACCAGTGTAAATTACTGTTTTACCGCCTTCGGGAATGTTAAGCCCATCGGCCCACCCGGTTGCTCTTCTGTACGGGATGGGAAATACAGTTTTCCTCTTCTTGAGGTTATCTATCATAAGTCCAATCACGTCATCAATAGGAAGAGGCATAAGGTTTTTCTCCTTCGCTAAAGTTTGAATACCTCTTTGCTGATGTAACTGCGCAAGAATCTTACGTTCTCGGCGATATGCACATCGGCCGTACAGTTTTCTTCACACATCTTACACAGCAGACACTGGTAGATGATATTCGTATTCTCGAGTAACTTGTCCTCTAAACCCAGTAGGGTATACCTGAAAAGCTTTCGGGGAAGCAACTCGATATCCATGGGGCATACAGCAGTACAAATACCACAGTTCATACAAGCCGTGGCATTGAACTCCCCTGATGTCGCAACCTTCTTTATAAAATCCGGATTTACCTTTGTCATCGCTGTTACCCCTTTACTCATTCTTCACCAGCATGTACTGGTAGTAGTCATCTTCATTCGGTTCTTTGATTTCCTCTATGTAGCCGTACTTTCTTGCGGCCATGACCCAATACATCACTTCGTTGACTGGATAACCCATAGCCTGGGCGATCTCCGGGACAGTCTTAGGACCGTCGCTCAAAGTAGCTAACATCCTGTCCCGCATAAGCATTTCATCTCTAATTACTTCACGAGGATCTCGCACTTTGTCGTTCATATTAGGACCTCCATGGCGTTGATCATCGCTCGTATTTGCTCATCCGTGTAACCCTTGATGGCAAGGGCATTTTCGGGGCAAACAGGTACACAGCATCCGCATCCCTTACACTGTGCTGTGTTGATCGCGGCAATCTCTTTCTCTCCAGAGCCAATTTTCTCAATTGCAGAATATGGGCAAGCTTCGGAACATTTGTCACACCAGACACAAGTATCTTCGTTGACCATGGCAATCAGCGGTTCCAACTCCACATAACCCTTCATAAGTAGAGAAGCGCTCTTGGAGGTAGCGGCCAGCGCCGTAGCAACGCTCTCAGCAGAATTGCGGGGAGCCTGGGCTGTGCCAGCTATTAAGACTCCGTCAATGACCGTTTCCACCGGTCGCAACTTGGGATGGATTTCCTTAAAAAAGCCGTCCAGCGAGACTGGTATCTTAAGCACATCGTTCATAGTTTTATTTTGACGAGGCTCCATAGCGGTGACAAGGACCACCAAGTCACTTTCGATTTCAATATCTTCACCAAAGGTCAGAACATCCTTAACCTGGACATTAAATCGTCCGTTGCTTTTCTCCACACGTGGAGGAGAGGCTTCGTCAAATTTTATGAATATCGCCCCCTTCTGGCGAGCTTCTTCGTAGAGAAGCTCATATTTTCCATAAGTTCGAATGTCTCGGTAGATATGGAACTGATTCAGCTCTGATGATACATCA
>JAUUYL010000055.1 GCA_030590485.1 Lentisphaerota bacterium
CGGGCGCGGGCCGACAATTCTCATGTCGCCTTTGACGGCATTCAACAGTTGTGGCAATTCATCAATGCTGAAGCGCCTCAACATCCGGCCGACATCTGTAATCCTGGAATCCTTCTTGATCTTGAATATTCCATTCGTCTCATTAAACTCTTCCAGTTGCGCCTGCGCCTCCTCCGCGCGGTCATACATGGTCCTGAATTTATACATACTGAACGGCTTCCTGTTGACCCCGATCCGTTCCTGTATAAAGAACACTGGGCCCTCACTGGTTAGCTTTACCAAAAGCGCGACTATAAACATCACCGGCGAAAAAAGGATCAACAACACAACCGCTATCAGCTGTGACAGCATACTGGATACTCCTTGGCGGATGGTCGACTTGCGCGGCTGATCAAAATGGACCAGAGGTACACCGTGAATGCGATCCGCAGGGATTTTTGCCTGATTCTGCAGAACGCTCATCTTGTCCGAGAGAATTTTGACGGACAGCTGAAGCTTATCCGCCAGCTCCATAAACCTCATTATCTCAGCAATAGTAAAATCGTTGTCAGCAACAAATATCATGTCTACATTCTTCGCGTCCGCACATTTCTCCGTTTCCACAATCAAATCAGCAAACGTCTTCTCTTCCCTGGTGGTAACCCGCCCCACAAGATCAAGTCCATGCGGATGCAGAACATCGATTACACTTTTTATATAATCCGCATCTTTATTGGTCCCGATCACTATCGCCGTATGCTTGTCTATTGAATACCGCTTCCTCAGATAGTTCAGAAATTTATCCGTCCAGGACCTGAATAAAACGCAGAAGATACTATTAAAGAACAGAACCGTTATGAAATAACTGCGGGGATGAAACACATTCCTCTGGAGATAAAAATATGCATAAAAGACAACAAGTGCTGCAATATTGGCTTGAATCACATTCCATGCAACCGGCCTTTTTAATATAAAGCGTCTTTCCGAATAAAGATTCAGCAGAGCATAAAGAACACAGAGCACACAAGTCAGAATGATAATAATTCGCGGCGCACTGATTATGTAAAACTCCTCAAAACTCCCGCCTATATCTCCTGCATCCCTAATGCCAGTCGCGCGATTGATGAGAGTGAAAAAACGACCACCAACATCGCTATGAAAGCGAAAAAAGTAGGTGAAGAAATACGCCGCAGAAATCGCCGTGAAATCAGCAAAAAACTGGAAAAGCCATAATTGGCGAAGCTTTATGTTTCCTTTCATGGGGTGGAATATATCATCTGCCGGATTTTACCGCAATTTCCAATTTCCATCGCAAATGCGAGGCACTGTCAGCCGGCAAGATCGTTCCGTCATAAACCGTCAACTTATGCGTAGTCGAATCCATGTACATATCACCCTCAGCCGAACTGGCCGGCGCAGCCGCAACACCCAAAATGTGAAGTATTTCTGCACGAACCCTTAGGCATTGCTATAGGTGCTTTATACCAAACGTTTTTGTATCGCTCCGATATGCCGCCACCCTATGAAATCGCAGCTCTGAATGGTGGCGACATCCGCTCCTCCATATAGTATGTACGGACGCGCAGTCTCTTTGCCTGATCGTTCGATCCATTGCATCATGGGTTTTGTCCATTCTGGCCGCGCAGACATACCTGATTTAACTTCTATTAGTAGCGTTTCATTTCCTGCCTCAGCAATAAAATCAATTTCTTCACCACCGTGAGTACGCCAGAAATACAGATTGTCTTTTCTCCCGTGATTGAAAAACCCTTTCATCAGCTCACTAAAGACCCAGTTTTCAACCAAAGCTCCCCGAAGTGGGTGTTGTTCAATATATTTGTGATGATCAATATCCAAAAGTCTGCATGCCAAACCTGTGTCGTAAAAATAAAGCTTTGGTGTTTTGACCAAACGTTTCTTGAAATTCTTATGGTAAGGAGCCAGCAACTTCACAACATAACTAGCTTGCAGAATGCTTAACCAGTGCTTGATCGTTTTATGATCAACACCGCATGCCGAAGCCCATTTGTTCGTGTTTACGAGTTGACCTATATGTCCTGCGCACAGCCTTAGAAACATGGTGAAAGTATCCAGATTATGAATTTGCGATATCTGGCGAACATCTCTCTGTATGTAAGTTGCCAGATAATCAGAATGCCAGCGCGAAGGACGAATATTACGATCGTAGATTGCAGGGTAACCTCCGAACAAAATATATTCATCCCATGACCGTTCTTTCTTTTCTATCTTGCCGATTTCCTTTAAATCGAAGGGAAGAAGTTCAACCAGCCCAATACGTCCAGCCAAACTCTGAGTGATACGCTCAATCATTCCGAACTGTTGAGAACCAGTTAGAATGAAGCGTCCTCTGCGCGGGTCGGAATCCACTTCCCCCTGAATGTAGGAAAAAAGATCCGGCACATGCTGAACTTCGTCCATGATTGCACCGGTACTCGCAAAGCTATTCATGAAACCATGAGGATCTTCCGAGAATCGGCTACGAACCAAGGGATCTTCGAAAGTGACATACGGCTTCCCTGGAAACATACTTTTAGCTAATGTGGTCTTACCGGACTGACGCGGCCCTGTAATAGCAAGAACAGGGTATTCACTCCGAAGAATCTTAACCTCTTTCGCTATATTTCGGACTATCATAAATAGAATGATAAATAAGTACATATGGGAAGTCAACTCCCAAATGTACATATATTTCCGATTTTATTCTGCACCTTCCAAGGCTTCAATATCTGCCATGTCTTTCTGGCGACCAGTTGCTTGCTTGTTGGCAATAAATTGCTCTTTGCCAATGTAAAAAACAGGTATGTCACCCGTAAATCTCGGTGAACCATGAAATGCGAGTGCATAACCACCACAACGATCATAAACTCGACATTATGTTCGTTCAATAACGCGAGCAGATCTTTGAAGTCTTTCTGAACTTCCAATGTATTGTTTCCTTAGAAAATCAACGGCAGCAACACGCTCTTCCGTAGGGCGGCTCAACCAATATTTCAAATCTCTTGATTGACAGGCTGAGTCATCAACACGGCCTCTGTTTACTACCTTCTGTATCATTCTGAAACTGCCATAAAACAGCCGGTTTGAAAATGCGACATTTTCTTCTCTTTTTTCTTCAAGATATTTTCACTAGCGTCCCATAATTCATCAATCAAAACCTTATTCGGACTGATTGACTAACTAAAATATTGCTCATTGCATCAAGTGTCTGAATATTGCAAGGTAGGGCGTGCAGTCCCTTGCGCGCCGTTTACGATAAACCTTCACGATAAACCCGTTCAGCCTACAAATTTATGGGCTTCATGCTTATAGGGAAAAACCTCCTCCTCTTCCTCCGCAACTCCGTGGTAAATCCCCCCTTCGTTACCTGTCCGACAATCCCTGCCGGACTTCCCAATCTGTGAACCTTCCTGTTATTGAATATTTCCTGCATTTTCATACCGGCGGTGACAATGTAATACACGTAATTGCTAATCCTAATCGCAATCTTCTCTTCCGCCAGAGGCCGTAGTTTTCAACGCAAAACATCGAAAAATCTCTTACTTCCTCATAACAACAGCAATCACAATAAGTTACAATATATCAAAAACGAAGCCTTGCGACTGCAATATTGGTGCTTTCCGACCTCTGCCTATATCACTCAATATTTGACTTCCAAGCCACTTGTGCTATTTTACTCAGTGCTATGAATAACTTTATATATAAAGACCAGGAATTGTACGCCGATGACGTTTCTATCAGGGAACTGGCAGAACAATACGGCACCCCTTTATATGTATACAGCAAGAACCACCTTAAAACTCAGTTCGAGGAACTTACAAACGCAATGGCAGAGGTCGACCCGCTCATATGCTACTCGGTTAAGGCCAACTCAAACGCGTCAGTAATAAAAACATTTCTTGAGCTCGGATCAGGCCTGGATATAGTCTCCGGCGGCGAACTCTTCCGCGCACTCCGCGCAGGTGCCGATCCACAGAAAATCGTCTATGCCGGAGTTGGTAAAACCGAAGAGGAAATTAAATACGCTCTAAAGGAAAATATCCTTTTCTTCACCGTTGAATCAGAAGCTGAAGCAAAACGCATCTCTGATTGCGCATCGGAACTTGATCTCACAGGCCGCATAGCGTTCAGAATCAACCCGGACGTGGACCCCAAGACCCACAAGTATATCAGCACAGGGAAAAAGGAAAATAAGTTCGGACTGGATATCGAACGCACTATCACCGCATATGAAACCGCGTCGAGCCTGCCAAACATCGAAATCGCAGGGATCCATATGCATATCGGCTCACAACTCCTCTCCGCAAAACCTTTCGAGGAAGCGCTCACGAAAGTCAAAGAATTGTGCGTGGAGCTGAAAGATAAATACCCTACCTTTAAACACATCGATATCGGCGGCGGCATTGGAATACAGTACAAACCTGAGCAAGAGGCGCTCTCACCCAAAGTGTACGCTGAACATGTCATTCCTATTCTTAAAACATTAGACCTAAAGGTCGTAATGGAACCAGGCAGAAACCTCGCCGGCAACGCGGGAATCCTTGTGTCGACAGTCCAATATGTAAAAGATAACCCATTTAAGAAATTTATAGTTATTGATGCGGCCATGAACGACCTCATCAGGCCGGCCCTTTATCAGGCACATCATGAAATTCTACCTATAGCAGAGAATAGCGAGACTGTCTTCGGCGATCTCGTAGGGCCAATATGTGAATCCGGCGATTTTCTGGCTGCAGACAGGGATCTGCCGGCAGTAAAGCAAGGCGACCTTCTTGCTGCAATGAGCGCTGGAGCATACGGCTTCACAATGTCATCAAATTACAACAGTCGACCACGTCCTGCCGAAGTTATGGTAGACAACGACAAAGCTTTTATTATATGTGAAAGAGAAACATTCGAAGATATCATCAGAAAAGAAACCCTCTAAAGGGAGGTTCAGCATGCTAAAAGGTACATATACAGCCATTGTCACACCATTCACCAAAGACGGTGAGGTGGATTATGACAAGTTCGAAAACCTGATCAACATGCAGGCTGAGGCCGGTATCACCGGCATCGTTCCCGTCGGCACCACCGGCGAGTCCCCATCCGTAACCTACGATGAACACAGCAAAATAATCAAAACTGCTGTCGAAGCCTCCTCAGGACGCATGCAGGTTATTGCCGGTACAGGCGCTAACTCTACCTCCGAAGCTCTGGACCTTACCGAGAAAGCTCTGAAAGCTGGCGCCGACGCAACATTACAGGTAACACCTTATTACAATAAGCCAAACCAGGAAGGTCTTTATCAACACTTTTCAAAAGTTGCCGACCTGGGACTTCCCGTTGTTCTTTATAATGTACCGGGACGCGCCGGCAGAGAGATCGGCATAGATACAATCGCACGCCTTTCTGAACATCCACACGTCACAGCCGTCAAGGAAGCCGGCGGCAGCGTTGATCGCGTAAGCGCTATCTTAAACAAATGCGAAATCACCGTTCTATCAGGAGACGACAGCCTGACACTGCCGATGATATCTGTCGGCGCAACGGGCGTAATAAGCGTTGCCTCCAATATGGTACCAAAACCGATGGTCGAGTTGACTCATTTCGCACTCGAAGGCAATTGGGACAAGGCACTGGAAATACACAGAAAATATTATCAGCTGTTCTGCGATATCTTTATCGACACTAACCCTATTCCTATCAAAGCCGCAATGGCTATGATGGGCCTTATCGAGGAAGTGTATCGCCTCCCAATGTGTAAGCTCAGCGACATTCACAAGGAAGTATTGAGAAAAACAATGCAGGCTTCGGGTCTGCTCTAACCAAACCCATAGGCAGGACCAGGGCCCACAGTCCACAGTCCACAATCCTACGGTCTATTATATCATGACAAAAATAATCATTCTTGGAGCCGCAGGCAAAATGGGCCTGGCACTCATACGATGCGCAATGCAGATTGAAGACCTCACCATCACAGGCGCCATCGAACAAACAGACCACCCTGACCTCGGAAAAGACGTGGGAGACCTCGCCGGCATCGATGCGATAGGCGTATCTCTGACGTCAAACCTTGATTCCGCGCTGGATAATGCCGACGCGGTAATAGATTTCAGCTTTCATACCGCAGTACCCACGAACACAGTCGCCACAGCGGCGAAACGCAGAGCCATGATCATAGGCACGACAGGTCTAGACGAACAGGAGACTATGGCCGTTTGCGCGGAAGCCGACAAGATTCCCATACTCTGGGCACCTAATATGAGCCTCGGCGTTAATCTGCTATTCGCAATGGTGGAGAAGGCGTCCTCTATTCTCAAGGGAGATTTTCTTGTCGAAGTAGATGAAACACACCATATCCACAAAAAAGATGCTCCAAGCGGAACGGCGCTCAAGCTCAGTGAACGCATTGCCGATGGCTGGCGCAAGGAATTGAAGGAGATCATGATCTTTGACGAAGACGGTTCCACCAAAGAGCCCCCCGCAAACAAAATATTGATGCATTCTCACCGCGAAGGTGAAGTTGTCGGCGACCATACAGTCTCATTCAGCAACGCCGCAGAAAGAATTGAGTTTACTCATCATGCCTGGAACAGAGATACCTTTGCCCTGGGCGCGCTAAAAGCAGCCATGTGGATCGTAAACCGCAAACCAGCGCTCTACGACATGCAGGACATGCTTGGCCTGACATCACTAAATGTTAAACGTTAAAACCTGCCACGCCATAGGCGTGGTCGCATGGATCGTTGTATGGAATACGGACTATCATTGGGCTCAAACGAGGGCGACAGACTAAGCAACCTGAAGCTTACCACTGAAAAGATCCAACACATCGATAATGTTGCTGTAACAGATCAGTCAGCCGTCTATGAGGCAGAACCGGTAAATATCGCCGCTGAACATAAGGACGACACCTTCCTAAACTGCGTTATTGTAATCGAAACCAGCCTTTTCCCGAAACAGCTTCTGAAAGAACTCCAGGATCTGGAAATCGACATGGGCCGTCCGAAAAACCACGAATTTAACGCACCGAGGCCTATCGATATAGATATTATCTACGCTGAGAAGACGACTGTCGATACCGAGAACATCACCATCCCCCACCCGCGCTGGGCAGAACGAAGGTTCGTCGTCGAACCACTCGCTGACCTCCGCCCCGACCTCACAATCCCCGGCTCCGCAGCAACAGTTAAAGATGTCTTGAAATCCTTACCCGAAACCCCCAAAGTATGTGTGTTTGAAACTGAAAATTTAATTTAGGTATATCAGACAGGATCAACAGGATAGAGACACCGTCTAAATCACTATTGCCTGCCGCCTAATGCCTAGTACCTATATCATGAACACGTGGACAACAACAAAAATTAAGGCGTCTAAAGGCAAACACAAGCTTGTTTGCCTCACTGCCTACGACTACACGACAGCCCAGCTGATCGATGCGGCCGGAATCCAGCTTATCCTGGTCGGTGATTCGCTTGCAATGACCATGCTGGGCTACGAAAATACACTCCCCGTCACAATGGAAGAAATGCTGCATCACACTAGGGCCGTTTCCCGCGGCGTAAAAGATGCCCTGGTTGTCGCCGATATGCCATTCATGTCATATCAAGCCTCACCAGAGCTGGCTATAGAGAACGCAGGCCGTTTCATAAAAGACGCATTCGCTGGCGCGGTAAAACTTGAAGGCGGTACAGTGCGCGTTCCTGCCGTCAAAGCATTGGTCGACAACGGCATTCCCGTACTTGGTCATATCGGGCTTACTCCACAAAGTATCAACGAAACAGGCGGCTATAAGGTTCAAGGCAAAAACTCTGCCGAAGCCGGAAATTTGATTGACGATGCCCTCGCGCTCGAAGGAGCTGGAGCATTTGCCATAATCCTTGAATGCACACCACCTGCCATTGGTGCCGAAGTCACGAAAGCTGTCAACATCCCAACTATCGGAATAGGTGCCGGCCCTGACTGCGATGGCCAGATACTCGTCACCCACGACCTGCTCGGCCTCTACTCGGGACACACACCCAAGTTCGCAAAAAAATACTGCGACCTAAGCTCTATAATGTCTCAAGCCATCGGCGAGTATAAAATCGAGACAGAAAGCAACGCCTTCCCTAGCGAAGAGCATTGTTACTAATAGGCAATAGGCAACAGGCAATAGTCTCACAAACACCTTGAAATTCCTCTTGATATGCAGGCCTGTTAGGGGATATAATTGCTCTTATATGAAAGCATATATCTACAAATTCTTTCTCGCTACCACTATTTTATTTGCCATAACAAGTCCTTGCCTGGCCGAAGACACTATCGTGCTTGGCGACACCAGCGATAAAGTTCTTTCGATACTCGGGAAACCTCGCGGAAAAATGAAAAGGGGCAAAACAGAATACTGGTCATACCCACGTGGCGTTGTGCGTATCGCAGAAAACAAGGTGACTTATCTGAATATTAAGTCCAAACAGGAAGCCCGAAAAAAAGAAACGCGCCGGCTCGCAATAATCAAAAGTCGTGCAGACGCCTCACGCAAAGCCGCCGAAAAACGCGAGAAGCAATTGAAAGAAGGTGCAGCAGCACGGAACGTAAAACTGAAGGATGAGGAATTCCAGAACCTGCCCCCGGCAGAACAACTGGAATTCTGGACAGGCTTTCAGAAGACGTATCCGGAAACAAATGTGTCAGGCATAATCGAAAAGCTACAGAAAATCATAAACAAAGCCGATGAACCTGAAGAAAAGTCTGAACGAGAAATTCTACTCGAGACTATCGAATCCAAACAGAGTGAACTGGACGAATGGATCCAAAAAGCGAAAACAATCAGCGCCGGCAGAACCTGGGCGCGCAAATACCATCTTGCACGAAATGAACTTGAAGGTGAACTCGTAGTTCTGCGTAAAAAGCTGAGCGAAATGCCTAAGGAGTAGTGCGCCGCATCACGCCTACGAAGCCGGGAATATCATAGCGGAAGCGAATTCGTTCTGAAATTCAGGATCCATCGACAGATCAACATGCTCAGCATGCTTTCTCAGCTTCTCAGCATATTCACGCTCATCAACTGATAACAATGCCAACTTTGCCCCAAGCGATGCTGCATTGCCAATAAACTTGATCTTTTCATGAGGCACCAAAGGCAGTAAACCTATGCGTAACGCATGATTTCTCCTGATGAAATTACCAAACCCACCTGCCAATAATACTTCACTTATGTCCATAGCGGTTATACCCGCATTCTTTAAGAGGATATTAACACCAGCACGTATTGCCCCCGCCGCAAGCTGAAGCTCTCTGATGTCCTTCTGCCAGATGCATATACTTCTTCCTGATGCAGACTCCGTTCCATTAACCAACACGAATGCAGACATGCCGTTCTCCGCAATCAAACGATTACGTATAGCATCGCTCAAATCGTCCGGCGTCTCATCGCCTGATAAAATTCTACCCATTTCGTCAATCACACCGATATCAAGAAGCCCTGCGACCGCATCAATTAGAGCCGTTCCGCAAATACCAACAGGCTTCACGTTACCAATAACATTGCACTCCACATTCTCGCCAATAATCACTTTTTCTATAGCACCCTCGACAGCCCTCATCCCCTGCTTTATTCGCGCTCCCTCAAACGCCGGTCCCGCAGCCGTGGATGCAGTCAGCAGCCGTCCATTTGCGAATAAGACAATCTCACCATTTGTTCCTATATCAACAAAAAGTACAGCCCCGCTCCTTTCATCCAGTCTGCTCGCCAGGATCCCGGCTACAGTGTCGCCGCCAACAAATCCATCGACCTGAGGAAAAACAAATATCTTTGCATCGGCTGACGCCATCACTCCGACCTCGCTGGCTTCAAGAATCTGCGCCTCATGAAACTCCTGTTTAAACGGCATCATACCTAAGCCCGCAATGCTCATGCCGCAGAATATCTGCTGCATCGTCGAATTGCCAGCAATGACTATATCCTCAACCCGAGCCACATCCGTACCAGCTTTAGAACAGAGATCCCCTATGATTTCATTCACTGTTCCAACAATTGATTCCTGGAGATTAAAGAGCTCTGCCGGGGCTTCACAAACTTTCTGAATTCTTGAAACGACATCGTCACCTAGGGGTATCTGTCCGTTCAGCTTGGACTCCACGCAAAGCTCACGCCCTTCTGCAAGATCAAACAATGTCCCGACAACCGTGGTCGTCCCGATGTCAAAAGCTACACCCAAAGTGCCCTTTGAAGAAACCCTTGGATTATGCCTTTCGGGCATACACCCAGTATCATCCACCAAAATCCTATGCCTGCTCTCAAACATGGACTCTTTGGGTATCTCAACAACCGTATCCTTTTCAACCGTTGTCTGACAGGTCAAGAAATCCGCACCGTTAATCAGAACTCGGCATTTGCCACAAGTCCCCTGCCCTCCGCAAGGCGACTGCAAAACAATCCCTGCCAGCCCGGCCGCCTCCATCAGCAATGTGCCAGGCAACACAAAAACGCTCCTACCCGACGGCTGAAATGTAACCTTAATCTCCATTCCGATTCCCTATTGCCTACCTGTCCCGCCATAGGCGTGATTGCCTATTGCCTGAACAATTACTTACTTGAAATAAGTAGTCTTACCCGTTATTGTTGACCCCACGGAGCAGTATTAAACAATGAAGAAGGTCAACACAACTAAATTCACGGAGAAAACAATATTGGACAGCATCCTGTTCAAACTATCCCCGGATCCCATTGTCATATTACAGGGCAAGAAGTTAGTCTTTGTATCACCGTCATTCTTAACAACCTTCGGCTACACGCAGAAAGATATCGACAAGGGTCTCACCTACGACAAGCTTCTCTCCAAAGCAGAGTTAAAAAGGGCAAACGAAAGAGTGAACGAAAGACTATCAGGAGCAAAAGTACCTGATTGCTTTCACCTGGAGGCCGCCAAAAAAGACGGCTCTCTTATAAATATCGAAGCAAAATCCACCACAATTGAGTACAAAGGCAAGATATCTGTACTAACCATCATCAGAGATATCACCGATCGTATTTTTGGCGAAGAAGCATTGCGTGAATCAGAGGCGTACTTCCAAAATATAGCCGAACAGTCCCCAAACATGATCTTTATTAATCATGGTTCCAAAATCGCATTCGCCAACAAGAAATGTCAGGATATAATGCGCTACAGCCAGAAAGAGTTTCTTGCCAGTGACTTTAAGTTCACAAATTTAATTGCGGTGGCCGACAGAAACCTGATTAAACAAAATTTCAAGAACCACATGCATAACCTTGATGCCCAACCAGTCAATTGCGACATGATCGCCAAAAACGGCCACGTCATTCATACTGCTATCTCCGCAAAGGTTATCACCTTTCAAGACAATCTAGCTCTTCTCTGCATTGTCACCGACATTACTGCTCTACAAAACGCTCAAGAGAAGCTGACAGACGCCACAATAAATCTATCCACCCAAAAACGAGAACTCCAGGACAAGAACGCGGCCCTCAAGGAAATACTCACCCAGATTGAGAACGAAAAGCTACAAGTACGAAAACAGATATCACGAAATATCGATCAATTACTTATGCCTATCCTCAAACATCTGAAAAAAAACTCACAAAGCAACCAACTTCGATACCTGAATATCCTCGAAGAAACACTCAATGAACTCACATCAGACTTCGGCATAAACAGACATGACGACCTGACAAGGCTTTCACCAAAACAACTTGAAATATCAAATATGATACGTAGCGGCATGCCCAGCAAAGAAATAGCCCACGTACTCGGCGTTTCTGTAAGAACAATTGAAGTTCATCGCAACAATATCAGAAAAAAGCTCGGCCTCTCCGGGAAAAACACAAACCTCACTACCTACCTGAACAAAAGCGAGGGAATTGACTACTTAGAATCGACTAAGTAATAATTAAGTAGTTTTACTGCGGTGACAAGTATCTGACTTTATTAGATACTATCCCGCATGCAAGACGCTGTTTCAGCATTTCATATATTCGGTGATAGTCGTAAGGCTGTCGCTATGGTCGATTGTAATGGCGCGGTTTTATCGTGCAATACTTTAATGACCCATCTGGTCGGCAAATCGGTAGAGGATATATTCGGGAAGCGGTGTACGGAACTCCTTAATTGCGAGAACTCCGCAACACACCACTGCATCTTGGATAAAATATCTCATACCCGGCAAAAAGAACACACATTCTGCCGATTTAAAGACCAGTGGGTCGAAACCATCCTCGAACCACTCATAGGCAAAGATGACGAACTTCAGGGCGCCGTTTTGTCTTTCAGCTGCGTCGAGCCCCCTGCAGAAGCGATGCAAAAACTCCTCAGAACACAAAGATTCGAATCCATCGCCACTATCACGACAGGCGTAGCCCACGACTTCAACAATGTTCTCACTATTCTGGACGCTCACACATCACTACTGGAAGTCGCCCTTGCTAAAGACAGCGAGACGCTTAACTCCCTGTCGGCTATGCAGATAGCCATCACCCGCGCGAAAGAACTCACAAAACAATTAACCAACATCAACAAGCCACCCACGATTTCCAACAAACCCGTCCCCATTCAGGAGCATATCATTGATGCCGTTAACTTTTCCCTAATTGGATCAAAGACACGATTGATACTGAACATACCTGAGAACCTTGCTTCTATTCACGCTGACACAGACCAGATCAAACAGCTTGTCTGCAACCTTACAATAAATGCCCGTCAGGCGATTAGCAATGGTCACGGAGTAATAGAAATTGAGGCGGATAGTATCAGCGTCAGAAAGGCAGAAAACCTGAAATTGAAGCCTGGGGAGTACATCCGGCTGCAGATTAAGGACAATGGCTCCGGCATCGCAAAGGAAGATATCGACTCTATCTTCGAACCATACTTCACCACCAAACCAGACGGAACAGGACTAGGACTGTCGACCGTAAACTACATCATCAAGCAACACAAGGGCTACTTAAACGTTCGTTCCGAGCCAGGAACAGGCACAACCTTTACAGTCTACCTAAACGCGGAGAACTAGAGCACTCATGCGAGTTTACTGCTGTTCTTTTTCTAACAACAACTGACGCAAGTGCTCCTCGCTCTCAAGCAACATTTTTGTGGTCTCCGCTTGATTGATTCCGGCTTTTATCATCACCAGAAGCGCATCATCATCCCACGGCTTGGTCACAAATCCGAACGCGCCCAGGTTAACGGCCGATATTGCCGAATCCTTTGTCGGCGCACCCGTTACAATTATGCATTCTACCGCCGGCAGAACACTTTTAATCCGTTTCATTACTGCCAGGCCAGGCATGTCGTCGAGCAAAAGGTCTACAAGCACAATATCTGGCTCTTCCCTCTCGGCAAGCTCTAGCGACGTCTCCCCATTGTGAGCCACAAGCACTTCATAACCCTTAGCGCTTATCAACCTAGAGAGAACAGCACACACCATCTCTTCATCATCAACTATCAACACTTTATACATCCCATATCCCCTTTTTAGAACACAGCGGAACACTAACATCTTTAAGGACTAGATACAAAAAACAAAATTGGACTTTTTTTACTAGCGTCCCATAGGGACGCAAAGGCTATTAGACCAACGCACTGTAATCTACACTCAGAATTATCAAACGTATATTATGGTAAAGGGTTATAAAAATGTCTTTTTCCTAGCAGTCTACAGTCTATTGACCTACAGTCTGCATCCTACAGGATGCTACTGAACTTTTTTTGTTGTCTTTTCTTGAGAATCTGATATTTTTTCTGCCCTGTTACGTCAAAGCGTCATTGCTGAGGCGTATATTGAAACGCCCATCGTCTATCGGCTAGGACATCAGGTTTTCATCCTGGTAAGCGGGGTTCGACTCCCCGTGGGCGTGCCATTTTGCATCGCACTCTGCACCAACACAGCAATCTCAAATTCAAAAGAAATTCAAAAGGGACAGACAATTAATCAAGGCTGCCTAATATCATCATTCTTCACAGCAGTGTTTTGAATTAATCAGGGGGTATTTAACGCCATCGATGGGTCAACCGCTCCTCCCGTAATGTACCCCTCCGGCCATGGCGTTTATTATATGCCTGTAAATATTTCCATACTACGCATTAGTTTGCACAGGCGCGGCCTTCGGGACGTCGCCCAAAGGAGATTATTGGATGCCCTCAGTTATTATGAAGTTATCGAAATAGGCATATACAGTCGTGGGGTTGCCTTTCCTGTCGACCGGAGTCCAGTTTGGCGTGTGGCCACCGTGAAAGGTACTGAAAAGGAACTGCTGGATCAGCGTCTCACGCTCTCCGCTCCCTCGAAACTCAACGTTCTCGCTCTTGATCACCTCCTGGTTGTCGATCAGGATACGTGACCATCCATTTGACCTGCCAGGATCATTTAGGCTGACCTGTAGAGTAACATGATGCCATCGTCCTGCCACGAACACAGGTTTGTCGGACTTCTGGCCTACCCCGTATGTCTTGCTCTTATCTTGATCGTACAAGTATGTGGCACAGTACCCCTTTGGCTTGAATACAGTGCGGGCGCTCCAGCCATCAGGACGGCGTTCTTTGCCTCCTGTTACTGGGCGCTTCGGTCCAAGACCGTGGAGCTTGCCTCCCAATGTCCACTGGAAATCCTTTTCGAAACAAACGTCAAACGAGATAGTCGCCTGATCAACTTTTGCACGGAGAGGATACCTCAAAACAACCCGTTGGCTTCCTCTATCATATCCAACATAGGCAACACGGATTGCATTAGAGCGGTCAGGTCCGGCGCCTTTTGCCAAACTAATGTTACGATGGGCAAGAAGTGTCTTCGCTAAACCTGTCTCGGCACCTCGATTGAACCCCTCCTTCAACAAAACACGGTCATGCTGTAGGTCTGTTGCGCAAATTAGCGCTACAGGAAGCAGGGCGCAAAGGCTGACTAGAAGTGCTATCGTCTTTGTGTTCATATTCATCCAATCGGGATAGGGCGGAGCCTCACGGCTCCCCTCATCCCACACCACCTAGCATACGGATCACGTACCAAGGCGGTTCCGACACCCTTTCATATAAGTGCTACGATGGCGAGCATACCATTGCCACACCTAGTATCCGGTTCTTGTCCATCGCCCCGTACTTTCGAGTTGGGCTTCCTTCCCACCCTGCCTCACGACAACGCAGTTGCCCTTTCGCTTCCCTTCGGCTTCTCTTATACCTGGCGCGGAGACTTTCACTCCGCAAGTTATGTGCCATGCCCGGCACACACGTTTATTTGAGCGGCGCGGTATTCCGCGTACGCTCCAAATTTTGGTTAGGAATTCTCCAGTGTCTCTGCATCAACTTTGTCTTTTGCTCTGCCAGTTGAATTTTTGTTTTTGATCATGTGCTCTTTTGAAAGAACAGGAATTGACATGGATTCGATTTCAATAATAACTCTGTTTATATATGCATCTTCAAACGCAACGCCATCTATAGAATTGATAATATCAATTCTTCTTGGAATAACACCTATTTGGAAAATTGTGCCGGATGTAGAGAAATCTTCAACTGTTATATTTTGAAGAGGTGCGCCAAATTTGATCAACGCCGTGTAAACTCTTTCAGCATTATCTTCATTTGGTTGAATGAAAATATCCATATCACCAGTTGCTCTTGGAAAACCAAGTGCTGCCAGTGCATAAGCGCCAACAAGGAGGAATTTAACGTCTTCCTCTAGCAATATTAACAACATTTCTTTGTAATCTTGATTCAACATTGTATTTCTTTGTTAATGAGAACACTTCCTTGGTCAACTCCCAAACAAACGAAATTGATTCGCTAGCGGAAAGTGTCACCCTATCTACGGATAGTGCTGTGTTTGGAGAAAGTTTTCTAGCTACTGTTCTGTCTAATTTCATGATGCAAAACTACCATATTTAGCGTAGGTCTTCAATTCTTATTCCTAATCGGGATAGGGAGCGCCTCACGACAACGCAGTTGCCCTTTCGCTTCCCTTCGGCTTCTCTTATACCTGGCGCGGAGACTTTCACTCCGCAAGTTATGTACCATGCCCGGCACAACACGTCTGAAATCAGCTTTCATCTGAAGGCGCGACTTCAGATGATAAGGTGGATTTTGTTGTTGGGGCAGACTCATTTATTGTATCGACTCTAAGAAAAACGACACCGCCTTTCTTCTCAGTTGAAATAACTAGATCCATACGCCGTGATCCGTTGTCAATATGCTGTTCCAGAAATGCTGGCACCCGCACATGGGCTTTTCCTGTTTGTATAGTATCCAATACAGTGTTTTTGATTGTACAGCCACTGCAATGCACAGTATTGCCGCAGCCTTCAGGCAACCTTGCATGCTCACACTCAAACACGTCTCCGCCCAGAAACCCTTGCATTTGAGAAAGATGCTTGCCAAGAAGGGCTTCCGCTTTCGAGTTGGCGAAGCTGACGGTCCTTTCCTGTGTTACTGCCACAACAGGAGCATCAATACCTTCCAGATATTCTGGTAACGATATTCCTACTTGCGCCATAAAATGATGGGCGCAGGATTTGCAGTATCCATGGCTGACAATATCATCATTAGTGGGTTCAGAAGGCTTCTTGCCAAGGTCTACTCCGCACACGCAACATATTGTTCTCATATTGTTTTGTTATTCCTCATGTTGATTACTTCTTGCACCAACGTTTGGGTTCAGAATTTTATTTAAGTAGGCAAGACAGCTTCATTCACTCCAGTGCGCTACAGGTTTATGTTTGTGTTCTCCGTTTTCCACCTGGTTTCCCGGTGGTGCCACCCAAACGCGCCCCCAGCCTACACACCTGTAAAAGCAATTGGTGTGGCTTTCTACTTTCAGTTAGCTAGATATTAGTTTCTTAACCTCGTACGCTTGCATTCACCATTTTGCGCGTTAGAGCAAATATGGTGAAATGCTTACTGTTATCTTTTCTTGGTCTTTACTGTTTTAAGTCCACAATGCTTTTCTATAGGGAGGAAGTCTTTATCATTGTGGAGTAATTGGACTTTGTGGGCGATAGCCACGGAAGCGATCATGCAGTCAATTGGTTTCCGAATGGTAATGCCTTTCTTTCGCAGGGATCTATAGATCTCTGCGGAGTGAACATGCATGGCCTGAGTCATAGGAAGGAAAAGAAGATTCTCAAAATAAGTTCTGATTTTCTTGTATTGCTTTTCTTCCCGTACACCCTGCAGTACTTCGGTCAACACTAGACCGCATACACATATGTCCTGACCTTCTGAAATGAGAAGCTCAAGTATGTCGACTTGCGGAGTTGGTTTGCCTATAAAGAAATCAATCCACACGGTTGTGTCAACTAGAACCATCAGGCAAGACTTCCTTTACGCCATGTTGAGAGGTCGCCCTGCCAATCGACGTTGCCCTTCAACTCCAGCAATTTCTTTTGGTTCTCGTGCCGAAGAACTTCGTGCAATGCAAAATCAATCAGGCTCTTTCTGGTTTTGATCCCAGTTGCTTTCTGACATTTCTCCACAAGGTTGTCATCCAGTACTACATTTGTTCGAGACATGTTAATTACCTCCATTAATCTATACACATAGTACCCCTGGTGAATGTGTATAGCAATAATAATCTTTTAAAAGATAATCGGGATAGGGAGGAGCCTCGCGACTCCCCTCCTCCCACAACACCGGCCATACGGGTCACGTAGCACGGCGTTTCCGTTACACGTTTACATGAAGCGATGGTAAACCCAAGGAGACGAAATAGC
>JAUUYL010000050.1 GCA_030590485.1 Lentisphaerota bacterium
CCGTCGCGTTCTTCTTGTGTCTGCTTATTCATAAGTACCTCCTGTATATGTATATATACAGTATCATATCAAAAAAACACTTTGCAACACCTTTTTTATGAATTTGTAACTTTCCTGTCCTGCACCCCTTAGTTTGAGATCCGTCTCCATATTGACTTCCACTCATAACCTCCAGATATATTGTTGATTTCGATTTTATTAATGATAGAATCGGCGATAACAAGGAATAGTACCCAGCTAGATGAAGTTATACGCGGCTATACCGGCTCTGGATGAGCAGGATTGGATATTCAATACGCTAGACTGCCTTGGAAACCAGAACTATCCTGATTTCGAAGTGTGGGTGTGTGTTAATCAACCAGAGGCTTGGTGGCAGGATCTTTCCAAACTGACAATATGCGAAAGCAATGTTGCTCTTCTTAATTCGCTTAATGACATTCAGGGCTTAACATTACGTATTATAGACCATTGCAGTAAAGGGCATGGTTGGCCGTCGGGCAAAGGCGGTGTTGGCTGGGCCCGAAAAGTCCTGATGGATGGCATAGCCGCAGAAGCGAATGGAGATGACATCATCGTAAGTCTTGATGCGGATACCGCCGTTCCTGAAAATTACTTCTCTTCTCTGGTAAGTTCATTCAAGACTCATGCAGAGGTGACAGGTGTTTCTGTTCCGTATCTTCACGAGCTGGGTGAAGAGGAACCTGTTAACAGGGCAATGCTGCACTATGAGATCTATTTGCGCTATTACGCACTGAATATGTGGCGGACAGGGTCACCCTATACCTTTACGGCGCTTGGATCAGCGATGGCATGCCCAGTGTGGGCATATAGAAAGGCAGGCGGTATTACGCCAAAGGAGAGTGGGGAGGATTTCTATTTTCTGCAGAAGCTGGCGAAAATCGGACCATTGCTTCATTGGATCAACTCAAAAGTCAGCCCGGCAGCACGTATGTCTGACCGCGTCCCCTTCGGCACAGGCCCGGCAATGATAAAAGGAGGCGGGATGGATTGGAGTTCATATCCTATAATCTCTTCGAGCCTGTTTGATGATGTTCGGGATACTATTGAGCTTTTCCCGGCTTTGTATGATGAGGACGTCGAAACGCCGATGTCTGCATTTCTCAGGAAACAGCTGAAGACCGATTCTCCATGGCGACCCTTAAGAGACAACTACAAGAGTCTGGAAGCATTCACGCGAGCTTGTCATGACCGCGTAGATGGTTTAAGAATATTCCAGTATTTGCGCTTGAAGAATATGGATGAATTGGGGAGCGATGAAGATCATCTGCAGGAGTATCTCCTGAAATACCATCCTCATGCGGCGCATGAAAGAATAGATTTAAGAACATCATCCGTTGAGAGCCTGAATGAATTGAGAGTCAGCTTGATGGATGCCGAGAATAAAGTGAGGCAAGCGAGTGAGTGATATTTCACAGGCAATGATTACTATCCTTGGTCCCACCGCCACTGGCAAAACGCGCTTGGCTGTCGCAGTGGCAAGAAGGCTTGGCGGAGAAATCGTCAGTGCAGATTCACGGCAGGTGTATAGGGGTATGGATGTCGGGACAGGAAAGGATATCGATGAATATGGGCAGGGCGATGATTCAGTGCCATATCATCTGATTGACATTGTGTATCCCGGCTACGAATTCAACATATTTGAGTTTCAACGCGCCTTTCTCGATGCCTACGATGCAATCAGGGGTCGGGGAGCCTTGCCTATCTTGTGTGGCGGCACGGGGCTTTACATAGATTCAGTTCTGAGACGCTATAAACTTGCCGATGCTCCTCTGAACAAGCCTTTGCGTGACGAGCTTGAGCTTATGACCGATGATGCCCTCGTCAAGCGGCTTGCCGCGGCCAGACCACTGCATAATACAACTGATAGCGTCGATAGAGACCGCATCATACGCGCCATTGAGATTGCCGAGGCCGGAGATGCTCAGGAGGAGAGCATTATCCCGGAAATAAATACCAACGTATTTGGTTTGCGCCTTGAACGCAGTGAGCTACGGATGCGCATAACGGACCGACTGAAGAAAAGGCTGAAAAATGGTCTTGTCGAGGAGGTAGAAGGACTCTTAAAGACGTATACGCCCGAACAATTGGCGTTTTATGGATTGGAATATCGACTTGTGACAGCGTTTGTTGTCGGTTCGATCAACAGAAACGACATGTTGCAGAAGCTTAATTCGGAAATCATACAGTTTGCCAAGAGGCAGGAAAAGTGGTTCCGACGTATGGAGCGAGATGGTGTCGAGATAACATGGTTCGATGCAATGGCTTCAGTTGAAGAAATGGCGGAGAGTGTGTGTGGTCACAGGCTACAGGAATGATGCGGGACGCTGAACCAATCTGGCTTCTGAATTTTCTTCACCGTCCCACTGTCTACAGTCTCACGGTCCGGGGCAGGGGGTCTTTCAGCCTTTTGTGAACTGTTGCAGATATTCCTGCTTCTTCATAGATAAGAACGCCTTAAGCGACTTTCCTTTTACGGACACAGCTTCGTCATCCTGACGCCTGTTCTTGACCAGAGGTGTGTCAGCTATGTTTTGCGGCAGACTGTCTTTTGTGATAACCCCGTCCTTAACATTCTCTAATGCGTGCTTAATTACATTCTGTAGTTCCTTGCAGTTGCCTGGCCAGGTGTATGACTCAAGGATGGCGCATACATCAGGGGCAAGTTGCGGCAGAATATCTTTGTCGCCATGCTGTTGAATGAGGAAACATGTGAGAGGAATAACATCATCGATCCGGTCACGCAAAGGCTTGATTTTGATGGGGATAATACTTAGACGTTGATAGAGCCCTTGCAGGAAACGACCGTCTTTCAGAAGAGTCTCCAATGGAGTGTTGGATGATGCAATGACTCTTGTGTTGACCTCGATAACTTGAGAGCTTCCGATCTTCTTTAACACTTTCGTTTGCATGTATGTGAGCAGTTTTTGCTGAATACTCAGGGGCATTTCCCCAATTTCTACAAGGTGAATTGATCCACCGTTCGCAGTTTCGAGCATGCCGTCCTTATCCTCTGATGCGCCCTCGAAAGAATCCTTTAGATGCCCAAAGATAGCGGAATCGAGAAGCGGTTCCGGAAGCTCTGCGCAGTTAACGGCATGAAATGGGCCGTCCTTACGATGACTGCAGTTGTGAAGACATTGAGCCATAGACTTCTTTCCTGTTCCTACTTCGCCAAGAATGAGCGCGGGAGTATCCACAGGCGCTACCTTCTTCAGCATCTCGCAGGTTTCTCGCATGGCTGTGCTTTCCGCAATGATGTTGTCGAGGTAGCATTTAAATTCGGTATCAACAGTTGGAGCCTCAGCCGCCTGATCTTTAGCACTGTATGCTATGGCATTCTGAATTGTCTGCACAAGCTCATCTACCTTGAACGGTTTAAGGATATAGTCAAAAGCCCCAAGTTTCAGGGCTTCCGAAGCAGTTTCCATGGAACTGAACGCTGTGAGCATGATGACGGGCATGTTGGGGCACACATCGCATGCGTGCTTCAGGAGCTGCATCCCGTTGACGGGAGACATGCGTATATCGGAGAGCATGAGGTCAAACTTCTCTTTCTCAAGCAGTGCCATCGCGTTTTCGCCGTTAGACTCCGCAATCACATCAAACTTCTCAGTCTTAAGGACGACACTGAGTACGTTTAATATGCTTTCTTCATCATCAACTATTAATAATCTGGCCATTAATTATCAGTAAAACCCCATTAAAAATTTCTACATATCGACGACTCTAGGATTTCATAAATACATAGATATTGCAAATTGAAAGTTCTGATGGTATTTTTGTCTGCAAATGTCTGAAACACGAGTTGTTTGTTCTTCTTCTTGAATGTGCGGGTATAGTGTGATTTTTGTTGCTAAGATTGGTGATCATGTTCTTGCCCGCTGGGCAGTTGTGCGGGATATAGCTGCAGTTGCATGGGCTGTTATCGTCTTGTCCTGTAAACCGTCGACCTGGCGGCCGCCAGTTAGGGCTCAGTTGGGCCGTCAGATTCTTTTTACCGGGGTCGAGGCTGTATGGGTTGTGGTTGCGATTGCTGTCCTGGCTGGGGTTTCTGTGGTTGTTCAGACTCAATTGTGGCTGACTCGGTTTGGTCAAACTGAACTCCTTGGCGCAATTCTTGTTGCAACAATAATAAGGGAGTTGGGTCCTTTGTTTGTCAATTTTGTCGTAATAGGCAGGAGCGGAACGGCAATATCAACGGAGTTGGCAAACATGCGCGTGTTGCGTGAGGTCGAACTACTCGATGCTCAGGGCGTTGAACCGATGATATACCTGATTGTTCCAAGGGTCTTAGGGATGACCATCTCGGTACTCTGCCTTACAGTCGTGTTTATTATCGTTTCTCTGATTAGCGGCTATTTGTTTGGGTTTATGCTCAATATCGCGTCAAGAAATCCTGCTGCGTTTCTGAATGCAGTTTTTCAGTCGGTGACACCTTCGGATATTATTAACCTTATTGCCAAGACGTTGATTCCGGGTATGACCACTGGAATTATATGTAGTTTGGAAGGAATCAGCATACGAGGCTTGATTACGGAGGTTCCGCAAGCTACGACTAGAGGTGTGGTTCGCTCAATTATCGCGCTTTTGTTAATCTCCGCTATTGTATCGGTGTTTACTTATGTCAGATAAAGCTAAATACATTCTGGAATTTAAAGGAGTTGGATTCAGCGATGAGGCCAATATTTTACCCCGGTTAACGGGTATTGATATGAAAGTCAGCGCCTCAGACCTCGTCTTCATTCTGCTGGAGCGGAATAATACGGGACTGCCTTTGTGCGATCTTGCTCAAGGTCTGTTGTCGCCAACGGAGGGAATCATAAAGTTCATGGGCGAAAGATGGGAAGATATGAGCCCATCTAGCCAGTCCGACCGGCGAGGACGTATAGGGCGGGTCTTTCACGGGCGAGGATGGATAAGCAATCTGAGTGTTTACGATAACATTATTCTAGGCCAGATGTTCCACTCTTCGAGTAAGGCGAGTGATGTCGTGGCGCAGGCTAACGAATTCGCTCAGGAACTCGAACTCGATTCTATACCCATGGTCCGACCAGATACACTTCGTTCCGATAGCTTAAAGAAGTATCAATGGGTGCGCGCTCTTCTTGGAACACCATCACTGCTTCTGCTCCAATACCCAGAGTCGGGTGTCAAGGATAGCGATGTCCAGCGCCTGGCGAAGCTTGTTGAACGTATGCGAGCAAAGGGCATGGCAGTAATCTGGACTACGTTGGATACGAAACTTTTTGAGAATAAGAATATTAACGCTTCGTTGCGTTATAAGATGAATGATAATGAAATGATACCCATTGCGGAGGATGAAAATGCAAAAGCCGTTTAAATTACGATATGCGAGCCAAATAGCAGGGACGTTTGTGATTCTTGCACTGACCCTGTTGATGGTTGGCATCTTTGTGGCGTCAAATCAACAAGGATGGTTCGATGGCGAGTTCACGCTTAGGACAAAGTTCGGCGTCAAGACAGGCTCATTCGGTCTTCGTGAGGGCAATGATGTAATGATCATGGGCACGCTCGCGGGAAGAGTCGGGCAAATCAAACCAAATGCTGACGGACGAATGGAAACTACATTCATCATCAAAAACAGTTTTAAGCAATTTGTTCAGAAAGATTCGATTGCGACGGTCAGAAAGAAGTTTGTTGCTGCTGGTGATTCTTTTGTCGAAATCGAACCCGGCCAGGGCAGTGAAGTTTTGAATGGGGATTACATTACGTGCAGTAAGGACGAAGAGATCATGGAGACGGCACAGGCGCTTCTTAGCGATGTTCAGAAGGTTGTGGTGCCAATGGTCGAGGAAGTTCAGGAACTTCTCGAACATGTAAATGCAATACTCACCGATCTTGAGGAGGGGAAGGGTATAGCCGGCGCATTGATTAACGACCCGGCACTTGCGAAGGATGTTAAGGAAGTGGTGCACAACTCGAATCTGGTCATAAAAGAATCCCAAAAGACTTTCAGGGAAACAACCCGCCTGATACGAGCCGCACAAAAAAGCTGGTTCTTTCGTAAGCATGTCGAGCAGGACGTGAATGTGGATGAATTGCTTTCGCCATTGTATATGTCCGATGACGCCCTCGCATCACTGCGGGATTTCGCTGAAGACGCACTTGCCCAGGCCAGGGCTGAGAACAAACCTGTTAGAATTGCTCATAATGCCTGCCTAGTTGGCTATACAAAGCTGTTGGATGGCAAGCATAAAGAAGTTCAGTTGTTACTGGATGAGGCAAGAGTGGAGTTGGCGTCTGCCGGAAGAAAAGTCACATACCCCATACTTCTCGAGGCAGAGCTTTTGCGTAAGAAAGGTCAGGATAAAGCTGCGATGAGCCTGGTGTTGCGCGCGATGAAGGACTTGAAACGCTCCGAGCGAGAGCTACATGTGCAATGTCTACTGATGATCGCCGATATATTGTGTGATCTTAATATGCCAGCCCAGTCGCGTGAAAGCCTTAAAGACGCTTCTTATTATGTTAAAAAACTTAAATCACCCGCTGTCTCTGCATCGGCGGAGCATATCATGGGCCGCATTCACGATATAGAAAAAGACTATAAAAACGCTGGCGCCAAGTTTGACGACGAATCTCAACTGCGTAGAAATGCAGGTCAGTTTCATGCAATGATTGCCGCCCTGGACTCCTCGGCTAAAGTCTATGAGAAACTTGGCGACCACGACAAGTCGGCAGATCGCTATTTCAGGGCAGGCCGAAGTCTCCTCTATAGCGGAGAATCAAAAGCAGCCGAGAACCGCCTGCAGAAAGCTCTATTCGCCGCAAAGAAATCAGATAACGAATATATCGCCAACCAGGCAACAGTTATATTGAATAAGAGCAGGGAATAGGGGGCAGAAAACAGTGAGATATTTCGGATCCCATAAGCACATAGCCCATAAGTCACTTCGATATTCGGAGTTCGACATTCGATATTTAATCAGCCGAAGGCTGATTATTTCTCTGTCGCCGCCCAAACCCCATCCCAGTTCTCCGGGGGATTGTCGATAAGCTGCTGGCAGCGCGGTACGTATTTTGCGGATACAGGGTCGCTATCTGCCAGTTTTTCAAAAGCAGTAAGAGCCTCGCTGAAATTGCCGTCATAGTAGAGGTCGCGAGCTACATCGAACGACGCAATCAGTTTTGTGTCCGCCTTGTCAGTGAAGTAGGGCTCGTATACGCGAACAGCATTTTTCTTTCCAACAACCTGCACACGGGATAGCTCTCTGCAGGTAAACTCGTCGTCTAGCTGGTCTACAGTAAACTCAGAGATCAAAAGGAAGGTTCCGAACATCTTGTTGATCCCCTCGAGCCGCGCAGCCAGGTTGCCTGCATCGCCAAGGAATGTGTAATCAAATCTCTGCTTCGACCCCATGTTGCCGACTACCACGAGTCCTGTGTTGATGCCTATGCGCGCCAGGATGGCTTTCCCTGTGCGCTCTTTAAATTCGGGCCTCAGCTCTGCTAGCTTCTCCTGACCCAGGAGTGCCGCGCGAACAGAGTTCTTTGCGTGTTCAACGTTGTCAAGCGGCGCGTTCCAGAATGCGATTATCGCATCACCTTCGTATTTATCTATCGTCCCGCCCTGTTCATGTATTATCGAGGTCATGGCGGAGAGGTAATCATTTAGCAATGTGGTCAGCTCCTCAGGCTCCAATGCTTCGGAGATAGTCGTGAACCCCTGTACGTCCGAGAAGTATATGGACAGTTCGCGCTTCTCGCCGCCAAGTTTGAGATGGCTGGGGTCGCGGACAAGTTTGTCGATCACCACCGGGCTCAGGTACTGTTTGAACGCATTCTTTATGAATCGCCTCTGCTTACCTTCAGCAGCGTAGTTTAAAACCAACGCGCTAATGAGAGAGAATATCACGGCTACAATGGCCGGCGCGACCGGAAGCCATATGTTGGAGGAATACGCGAGGTAACCGGCAGTAAGGGGGAGGGGGAGAAGGATGATGAATGCCAGCACGGCCAGTTGCCAGTTTGTGCAGGCTCTTCCTGAGATACTAGCAATGAGGGCGAAAAGAATGGTGCATATTAAGACTGTTGTAAACGGGGCCTCTTTGATGAAGTCGTCACTGAGTAGATTATCCAGAATGGTTGCATGTATTTCTACACCCGGGAATTCTTTTGATATGGGCGTAGGGCGGAGGTCCCGCAATCCCGCCGCGGTCATCCCCACAAGAACATGCGCGTCTTTGAGGGCAGATGGATCGATCTCGGGTTCCTTGCCCTCGTTGATGCGGAGTTCGGAATTTATAATTGATGAGATGTGGAATGCCTCATGAGTTTTGGACTCACCCCTGTAATTGATTACTGTACGTCCATTTGAATCCAGCGGAATACGGAGGTCTCCAACGTAAAGGGTGTGGTCTTCTATGTGAAGTTTTGTATCCGGGTTAGCGGCAAGATATGTGGCAAGCGCGAGGGATGGTACGAATCTGTCGTCAAACATACTGAATGATGTCGCGCGGCGTATTATTGCATCCTTCTGCATGTTGCCTGCAACATCGCCCAGAACTGTAGCCTTGCTTCCTATTTCCTCGATAGGAAAAGTCGCTGTCGGCATTTTGTGATTTTCGCCAGCAGCTGTACGAAGGTATTTATTCAGACCATCGACCTTTATGCCGGGCGAGGGGATCTTCGATGGCCATTCAGTTGTTGCGCCTTGCTTGCGAGTGAGCTGGACCGCCTGCACGAACGTACCAAGATTAGCAGCAGCGGCACCAAGGGCATTGTCATCCTCGACCCCGTAAGGTGACGCTTCCGTGTAGAGTATATCGAATGCTACCGATTTAGCGCCTCCGCGTTTGCAGAAGTCCAGTACTGCCGAGTAAACGACCCTGGGCCAGGGCCATTGCCAGCCCTGTTCCGCTGTGCCCCAGTCAAGACTCGCCTGATCAAGAAAGATGAGCTTGATGTTATTGGATTGCTCGGATGGTTTTGCATGCTGGCGAACACGCCAGTCCCAGGTTGCATTCTCCACCCAGTCAAGACTGCCGGAAAAGAAAAGGGCAAGACTCAACAATGCTGATGCTGAGCCTATAAGAATACCTTGTATGAGCTTTTGGCGCATGTTACAGGGATGCTGTGGCCTTTTGGAATCTACTCTTTCTGGCCGCTGACTGAGCCATAGCACCAGCACCCTTGATGAGCTTCTCAATATCAGCAACACGATCCATAGGAGCCGGATGAGTCTTTGAGAACCCTTTTCCGGGCTTCTTGAGCTTGTCCATCTGGATAAGCATATCCTTCAGACCCGTAGGATTATACCCAACGCGCTGCATGATAGTGACCGCAGCCTCGTCCGCTTGGGATTCCAGCTTCTTTGCATAACCGTTGTTCATCAACGTCTGAGCTATGTCGTCCAGCATTCCCTCAAATACATTTGTGAGGTTCGCTACGCCTTCCGGTCCATAGCTTTTGACGCCCTCCGTAATCCCAGTGGTAAAGGCACCTGTCCATCGGCTTTTGCTGATGGCCTTGAGCCCATGACCGAATTGAACATGTCCTACCTCGTGGGCGAGAACTGCTGCCAGAGCATCTTCTGTCTTGCAGCACTTGATCAGTCCGCGTGAAACAAAGATCAGTCCACCCGGCGCGGCAAACGCGTTGATCTCATCGGTGTCAAGTACGAGGAAGTGATAGCCTTTGAATGTTTCAGGCTTGTCTGAGGCTGCGGCAAGTGTCTGACCCAGAACGTTGATATAGCCCGTCAACGCATTGTTGTTATACGGTTTGTAGGTCTTCAGGATAATAGCACCTATTGATCGGCCAATATAATACTCCTGCTCCGGCGTGATGCTTTCTCCTGCTTTGCCGATAGCGCTGGATGTTTTCTTGAATGATTCCGCCTGCTGTGGCGTCATGGTGCCTGTTGCCTGTCCAACCGCTGCGCCTATGCTGCCAACGCCGTCCATCAATGTCTGACAGCCTGCAAAAAAGATTAGAACAAATGCTGAAGTTGTTATGATGATTTTTTTCATTTCGCACCACCTTTCGCTACAACATTCCCAGTCTTAAGGAACGATTGCATCTGAGTGTGGCTGACTTTTATCTTTTCCATCCTGTCAATCCAAGTGAAGTCTATGTCGGCGTTTTTGGATTTAAACTTTGCCTCCACGTCCGAGTTGAAGCCTTTGCCGGCAAGAGCAAGTTCGCCGCTTGACACCTCGGCATCAGTTCCCTTGTCGCTGGAAGATAATTTGATGCGCTTCTTTGTGATCGCAGAATTATGTATCCAACCCGAAGCTCCGCCTGCGACGGGAGCCACTTTGGACCAATCGCCTTTGGTTTCTTCAACGGTCAAACGGTCGCCATAATTGACCTGCGTGGTCATCTTGCCCAGGAATGTGGGCGATGTACGAAGTGATCCAGTCTTAATCTGCAAGCTCATAAGCTTTTTGCCCGCATACACCCCCGATACGCTCATCAGGAATATAATACCTGTGAATAATATAACTCGTTTCATCATAATCTCCTCTTTAAAAGAAATACTAATCGATAGAACTACAGAATCAACATTAAACTCCTGTAAAGTCGTTCTGGGTTCTGGGCTCTGGGTACTGAATTCTCTTTTCCTAAGCCTACAATCCCTCGCATTCATCATTTCTCCCCCTTCCCCTTGACACTCGCCACTCACCACTTTATCCTCTGCCTTATGAAACGCCGGATACAACTGCTTCTCTGGATAGCCTTGGTAAGTCTCCTTCTGACCTCAACCTTATTCTGGCTTTTCGAGAGCGGCTCAAACGAAGCAGTTAATAACCCGTTTGATGTATTATGGTGGTGGGTAGTAACGTCCGCGACAGTTGGCTATGGGGATATCACACCCATAACATGGCCCGGTCGGCTGGTTGCGATTTTCACTATTTTTACCGGATTCTTCATTTTTGCCAATCTGATTGCAATTATAGCCGAGTCCATACACGCATTTGTAGAGCGCAAAAGCCTGGGGACAGTACAGGTGGAGGCAAAGAACCACATTGTCCTATGTGAGTATACTGCAATTGCCGATGAATTAATTCAGTCCCTGTCCAGCTCGCCGGAATTTGCCGATAGAGCTGTTGTTATCATTTCTGACCTTGTAACGCGCAATCCTTACCCACAGCATTATTATGTAAGAGGAGTTCCCATCAATCCTGCTGCATTGCGTCAGGCAAACATTAAAGATGCTGATTATGTCTTTATATTTGCAAACTTCAGATTTGCAGACCCCGATGTTAAGACTATGCATATAGCATCAAGGGTCATTGACCTATGCCCCGACGCCAATGTGTTTGTCGAACTGGTTGATCCTGGAAATGACCTCCTGAAGTATATGCCAAAAGGTGTAATACCTATGGACAGCAAGAAACTTATTGAGTCCGTATTAAGGGATAAGCGGATAGACATGAATGCGTTCTCTCAGAACGGCGAGGGGTGTGATAATGCAATTGGCTAAGTTTTATCATCTGTCGGGAGTAGGTCTTCTTGTCGCAGGTTTCTTTTTAGGATATTTCGGTTTTTCAAAGATGATGCTTTGCCTGCAGGCGACGCAGGTACAGAGCGATCTCACTGTTGGTCAGTTCGCCAGAGGGCTGATGCTGCCTCATATTATGGTGCTGGCAGGCATAGGAAGCGTGGTGTTTGGCCTCATCATGGTCATCCGCGGGCTCACCCTTGGCAAACGCCTCTCAGCCCAGGAATAATCAGAGATTAGTAGTCAGTAGTCCGCCGGAGGCGGGCTACTTATCCGCATACAATCGCGGTTCGACGTTTTTGTAACCAAGAGTCAACAGCTTATTGTACACAGCCTCAAACACTTGGTCATTAACATCTTCATGTATATGAAGAACGATGCGGTCTTTATCAACGAATGCACGCTTGATCAGTTCCTTGTGGAAGTTCCTGAAGTCGATAGCCTGATCTTCAATCATGACGCTGGCATCCTGCCTGACTATAATGTTTCTGCGGTAGGGGCTTAGCGTCAGGGGCTTGTTGCCAATTAACGATGCGCATCCTGAGATGTATAGCATTGCAATTACGCAAACGATATATTGTGTGAAGTACTTCATGATTTTCTTGACCAAAGTATAGGGCAATTCGCATGTTAAAGCAATTAATAATTATAAAGAAAAAAGAATATATTCTTCACCTTTCCTTGCGTGCTCCATGTTTTGCTTGTATCATACAGAAAGTACAAAGGAGGTATAGATGAGTAATATTATAGTGGGATTGGCATCGGTAGTCGTAGTATTCTTCCTGGTCATCTTGCTTGGTCTGCAAATCCAGATCACAGGTTTGACACGCAGAATAGATGAGGTTCTGGATAAATTAAACAAAGACAACTAGAAACTCGGTTGGTTTTGTTCCGTCCAATATAAAAGAATATTTTCGTGAATTCGGACATATCCGTCAGCTGACCATACGCCGGAAGCATCTCATGTGAGGGCAATCAGCAGCACGCTTTCTGTCATCCTGAGCGAAGTCGAAGGATCTCGCGAAGCGTACGCGCTTATCTTGACCCTGGACCCAAAGGCCTCTTTTAGTAACTCTGGCTTGCATATTCATTTAATAGGTATTATTGTATCTGTCTGCTCGGTAATAATGGGAGAGGGTATGTATAATGTCTGTTGTACATGATAAAACGAAACGCTCGGACGGTGATGGCGAACCACAGAAATGGTTTCTGAAATTACCTGATGGCAACATCTACGGTCCCGTTGGTGTTGATGTCCTCGTTGAATGGGCTTCCCAGCTCCGAATAGCACCTGGCAACCAGGTATCCCTTGATAAAAAGACCTGGCAATCAGCCGAAAGCATCAAAGAACTTAAGATGGAATGGATAACGGAACTCCCGGACGGGAGCACATACGGTCCCTTCAATGTTCTGGCGGTTCCTCATCTTTACAAGAACGGAACGTTACCTGCCAGCTCTAGCCTCACAAACAAGGACACCGGAAAGGTCGTTCATGTCCACGAATTGTTAAAGGAATCCGGTGTCGAGATAGAAGAGACCGCCGCACCCGTTGCACCAGAAGACACTTTAAAGGAGAAAAAGGCTTCGAAATGGGGAAAGCTCTATAAAGAAGAGAAGGCGATGCGTCGTAAGCTTGAGGCGAAGCATGAAAAGGATGTAGGTAGTCTCGTCGCTGATCTCCACGCCGCGAAAGATGAGATTAATAAGATAAAGAAGGAATCAACAAAGCGCATAACCGAGCAGTCTAAGTCTGATAAGGATAAGATCAAGGGAGCCGAGGAAAAAGGTTCCGAACTTCAGGCTGAATTCGAGAAGCTGAAAGACCAGCACAAACAAGATCTCGCGCTCCTTAAGGATTCACAAGCAAAGATCAGTGAACTTGACGGCCTTTCTGCCAGCCTTGAAGAGGCGCAAGCATTAAACGATGAGCTTGAGAAAACGCAGGCCCGCCTGAAGGAATCCGAAGAGAAATTGAAATTATTTAGCGAACTCCAGTCCAAATTTGACCAAGTTGAGAAGGATAAACTCTCAATTCAGAAGGAATTGAAAGATGCAAAAGAACTTCGCGCCTCGGAACAGAAGGTTTTGGCGGGTGCAGAAGCGGGCATCAAGAAAGTGGAATCAGAGATTTCGGCCTTAAACAAATCAGCCAGCAGTGAGAAAACCAAGCTTGTAGATGAATTAAGGGGAAAGGAATCGGAACTCAGGCGTTTGACCGATGAGCTGGAGAAGGCTGAAGATCGGTGCAAGGAAATCGCAGTCGAAGATGCAGCATTGAAGAGACAACTCGCGGCTATCGAGGCAGAAAAAGAGGAAAAAGCCAGCGATATGACCTTTAAGCTTGAGAACATGACCAAGGAGCTGGAGACTCAAAAGACCCTCTACGCAAAGATAGAACAAAGTGGCGCTGATAAAGGAGGTGAAAGCCAGAAGGAAATCGAAGAAGCGTACAAGGCAAGAGATGCTGCTGAGAGTTTAGTTAGAAAATTAAAGGGCGAGGTAGAGCAGGCTCGGCGAGTCGCAGAAAAAGATAAGGCCGATTTTGAGGAACAGGCAGCCAGCCTGAAGGCCGGTCTGGAGAATGCAAGATCTGACGCAGAGCGCAGTGAGACGGAGAAGTCTGCTGTAACCGAAAGGCTGTTATCCACAAGGCATGACCTTAGTGCCCAAATTGAAGAGGTGTCCTTGAAACTGAAAAATATCGAGACCAAAGGTGCGTCGGCAACAGAGGATTTGGCAAATGCCGTAGCGGCCCGGACTGAAGCCAAAAAGAAGATCACCATCCTTGAAGAACTGCTGGAAGATAATAAAAAGAAGTTTTCGGAGTTGGAAGAGACCTCAGCGGGCAGGGAGGCGGAGCATCTGAAGGAACTGTCACAATTGCAGGACAATTTAGCAGAAGTTAATGAAAAGGTGATGGCGACAGAGAAACTGCTGACCGAAAGCGATGAAGTTCGTAAGTCTGAGCAGCAGAAAGTAAAGGCAGACGTGGAGAAAGACGTTGCTGACCTTGAAAAGATAGTCCAGAGCCAGGCAAAGGAATATAGCGAGTTGGAGGACGGTAGCCGCGATCAGCTCGATGAATTGCGCGAGAAGATCGCCCGAAAGGAAGAGGAAGCCGGCGAATATGAGTCACGTATAGTCCTTCTTGAGGCAGATCTAGCGGATAGAGCGGAAATATTGAAGGCAGCGGAAAAAACAGCACGGGAATCTGGAGAAAAACTTACTGCGGCGCTGGAAGATGCCAGTAGCCGGCTGGAGACAGTGAATCTCTCGCACGGGAGGGACGAGGCCCGTATGGAAGATGAGTTGGCTATTCAGGTTAAGAGATACGGTTATCTTGAGGAGGAAGGCAGAAAGAGAGAAAAACAACTTCTGTCTGATGTTTCATCGAAGGGCGATCGGGCAAAGGAATATAAGGAACGTTTGGTAATTCTGGAGAAGGACCTGGCTGAATCTCTGGTCAATCTTTCGGATTTGGAAAAAAAAGCAGATAAAGACGTTTCAGAAGCCAAAGAGTATGGGGTTAAGGATCTGGACGATGCTGTTTCCCGTTGCAGAGTAGCCGAAGATGCACTTGAGAAAGAATCGCAGGAGAACAATTCAAAGGTGCAGACTCTCGAAGACACTGTAAGCACTCTGCGAAATAAAGCCGAGGTTCAGGCAGAAGATTTAAGGAAATACCGGGACGAGGCGGTCAGTAATGAGTCGGTTGTTGCTGAAGGTCTGGAGCGGGCAAGGACAGAGAACGCTGATTTACGAAAAGAGCTGGATGTGATGAAAGCTTCCTGTGAAGAGGAACAGAAGAGGGCAGAGACTGTAAAGATACGTGCTGAAAAGCTTGAGACTCAATTGCAGGCTGAAAAGAATGCAGAAGGTGTCCTGACCACGAAGATGTCAAAGTTAGAGAAGCAGCTGGATTCAGAAAAAGAAGTTCTTGCGCAGACGAAGGCAAAATCTGAAAAGGATGAAGGGTCAATGGTTGAGCAGGAGACTAAGTATCGAGAGATGCTTGCCAAGGACCGGGGTCAGATAGGCGAACTCATGAAAGAAGCCAATTCTCTGAGGTCGGAACTGAAAGCCGTGAAAGATGAAAGGAACGGTCTTTTGGAATCGCAGGAGAAACAACGTTCAGAGAGCTCTGGCTTGAGTGTCGATAGGGGGCAGTTAATTATTGAGAAGGAACAGCTATTGATTGAAAAAGCCGAGCTCGGCGATGGGATGAAGAAAATGAAAAAGGATCTGATCGACGCAACAAAGGGAAATGAGCATGTCAACTCCGCGCTCACTAAGAAGCTGGCGGAGCTGGAGAAGGTCCATGATGCACTTTCTGAAAAAGAGAGGACGCAGCGTGAATTTATGAAGAAGAGTAAGGAAGAAGGCAAAGAGCATAAAGCTCGGGTGAAGCATTTGCAGGATATTTCCAGAACGTCGGCAGAAGTCGTTGAGCGATTGAACGCCCAGATTATTGATTACAGAGCGAAGTACGATAAGTACGAGGAGAAGACGAAGAAGCTGCTGGTCGAGGTAGATGAAAAGAAAAGTGAAATGTCAGACCTCAGACATAGTTACGAGCCGCTCCTTAAGCAGTCTCAGCAGAGCGAAAAGGACCTTCTTAAGAAAGTTGCCAAGCTTGAATCAGAAAAGGCAAGGCTTTTAAGACCTATTGAGCCGATGTCAGACAGAATCGGTGGGGTCGTGGAGAGTGTGCGCTTGGGTATAAGCGGTACGGAGGGCTTCTTTAAACAATATCCGTATCTCACACGAAATGCATTTGTGGCAGTTCTGCTTCTTCTGTTCGCGATTATTATTTTCAAGGCAGATTGGGCAGAAACGGACGTAGTAGAACTGACTCCGGGGGAACGCGTTGTTGAGGTGGCTCACAGGAAAGCACCTATGGTTCTTACCAGAGAGCAGACTGAAATAGAGAAAAAGGTCGAAGCGGTTGAGAACGCTCTGATGGCAGTTTCTCTTGAGGTGACCAAGATGCCGGAGGAACCAGAAATGGTCCAGTTGACTGCTGTTGTTGAAGAGCCAGAAGTCATAGTTGTTGCCGCAGTTCCTGAAGTACAGGAAGTAGTTGAGGAGATTGATGAAGTAGTCGTAGAACCGGTCGAGGAGCCAGTTGCTGTGAAGCCAGCTCCGAAACCTGTCGAAGTTGTAAGGCCTGCAGTGGTCGGGGAAGATTTGGATCTTGATCTCGAGCCTGTCGCACCTCCGGTTGCTGTCACAGTAGCCGTTGCGCCGCCAGCGCCTACAGAGATCAAATGGCCCTTAATCAATGTGCAGGGGACCAGGGTGGATTATACGGGCAAGATGTGCCGCATTGTATTTGACGATGGAGTATTCACTCATATGACGGTTATCCCTGAAGAAATGCTAAAGGTTCTTAGTGCTGTGGCGGCACAGGTCAAGACTGCCACTAAAGACTTTAAGATGATTGTCGAAGGCCATTGTGACAGTGTGCCGTTGAGCGGTAAATCATCAGTGAAGAGTAATTATGTGCTTGGTCTGGCCAGGTCGAGAGCTGTTGTTAAGCTCTTTGAACAGAAATTCGGAGTACCTGTAGAATTCATGATACCTACATCCTCTGGCGAAAAAGATCCGCCATTCTTAAATGATAATCCTGCGGAGCGCAAGAAGAACAGGACAGTTGTTCTGGAAATCATCCCAAACAGATAAGCTTTTGCTTATTCCTTGGATCCCAGCATGTCATAGACAGAGAGAACCAGAACCAAACCGCCAAGAACAAGATACGTCAGAAAATAAGGCATCGATTGTTTGGCAAAGAACATCCATCCCCAGCGATAGACAAATACGTATGCGAGCAGAAGGCCGGACCGAGTCCATTTATTCGCGAGGCATATTGAAAGCCCAACGATAAGTGACGTGATTTCCATTACCGGCAGGGTTATCTTCGCGGTTTTAAGCAATGTGAACAGTTCTGACATTATTTAGCCTCCTCAGTAGACGTTTAATGCTTTTATTTTAGTTGTTATTCCAATAGATATCAAGTTGAATGTCGCTGAAATGGAAAGCTTGCAACTCAGTTTATTTTCGCAGGACAAAGATGTTTCATTAGGAGAATTGAATGATTTCCTGAATGATAAGGCTCCCGTTTCTGTTTCCGTTGTGTTGACCAGAAACAGTGTCTCCATGCTATCGATCGATATGTCGGGGCGTAGAATCATTATTCGCATTCATGAGTCTTTTATCTCCGCGCCCCAGACTGTTCTTCGCGCGCTTAAAAGGTATTTGCGCACACGCAGGCGGAAAGACTGGAGAATCGTATCAGCATTTGCCAGTCAGATTCATGCAGATAGCGGCACGAAGCGCAAGGCGGAGAAGCTCAGGACCAAAGGCGATGTTTATGACCTGCATACCATTAGCAAGTCGGTTAATGACGAATTCTTCAGTGGTAGGGTCAAATGTAAGATAGGATGGAGCAGGGGACGGACGGAAAGGAGCCGCAAAAGGACCAGAGGTCGCTATCTGAGGTTTGGCTCATGGGTACAGGCAACAAGGACAGTAAAGGTTCACCCCATACTGGACGACACAAGAGTACCCTTGGAATTTGTGAGGTATATCGTATTCCATGAGATGCTGCACGCCGTTGTGCCCAATACGATCAAAAACGGGCGCTCATACGACCATTCTCAGCAGTTCAAAAAACTCGAACGTGCTTATCCCGACTTCCCAAAGATGAAACAAATCGCAAAAAGAATCGTCGAAGATTTTCTCTGATCTGCATATGTGTGAAAGAATTCGCTATGCTAATAGAATGATTTAACCACGAATATTTATCAAGCCATCGCTCCTCCGTAAGAGGCTATAGATGAGGACGGCAAAGCACTGAGCGTTGGCTTTTCGCCCGAGAAGGTAGACCAGGTGCTCAAGGATGATGGCGACTTGCCGGCGACCGAACTTTTAAGATGCAAGGTCAGATACTTCTCAGATGGATTGGCGATAGGCAGCAGTTATTATGTTGATGGTGTTTTTGAGCGGTATAGAGATCAGTTCGGACCAAAGCGAGCCTCTAATGGATGACCCCAGAGCCTCGGGTGGATACGGCGTGCTGGAAGGCGAGGTGGTCGCAATTAGCCCTGATACGCATCAAGGCTCTACTGGACAACCGTATTACAAGGTGTCCATCGCGACAGATAAGACCTACTTCGGTAATCGTAAAATGCGCTATATGCTGTCACCAGGCCTTCTCCTGCAGGTGTCCATACAAACCGGCAGTCGCACTGTTCTACAGTACATCTTTGGTCCACTGATGAGCGGTTCCCGTCAGGCAATGACCGAACGCTAACCCGTCACGCCTGCGGCGCGGGGATAATGTCGGTTATCGTCGTTCCGGCTACGTTCAAGAACTACGCCGTGACAAGTCGGTGATCGGCCCGTCTGCTACACTGTAGCACTGCGGGACTATCAGCCGTTTCACGCTTCACGCTTATAATACATAAATCAGCATCGTAAAATAATGGGTGATGCTACCGGCGAGGACGAAGAGGTGCCATATGCCGTGTGCGTGGGGATGTCCTTTTTCGCCCATAAGGTAGAATACAATTCCCACTGTATAAGCAACACCGCCGGCAAGCAGGAGGGCGAAGCCTGGCAGTGACATGGCTTTTATGATTGGGCTAAGCGCGATCATTGCGGTCCAGCCCATCAGCAGGTATATGAGAATTGGGATTATCCGTCTGCCTTTACTCGGCAGTGCGTCTATTACTATTCCAATTACCGCCAGCCCCCAGATGATTCCGAATATCACCCATCCAAACGCGCCTCTTAAGCTAACAAGCGTGATAGGGGTATAGGAACCTGCAATGAGAAGGTATATTGCCTGGTAGTCGAGAATGAGGAAGATCTCTTTAGCCCGGCCTCGTAAACTGTGTTGGAGTGTTGATACTAGGTAGAGGATAACGAGTGTGGCGCCGTAAATGCTAAAGCTGACAATTTTCCAGGGATTTCCTTGCATGGAAGCAAGAGTGACAATAACGGCGAGTCCTGCGATGGCAAGTACAGCACCAAGCAGATGCGTTATGCTATTTATTCTCTCACCCTTATACATATGCCATCCTTCTGCCCATCATCCCGTAGCCTACAATCCCATTCTTAATCTTAATCTAGCAGAGCCTATACTCCATCCTATCCATCGGCGTGCACTCTTCCTTCGTCAGAACAAGTCGGCGGTTACTCTTCTTTCTTCACGTTTTACGTTTCACTCTTCACGATCCCCGAAACCACTTCATTCTGAATCTCGCGATCCATCATGAGGTCGGCAATGATAGTTCTGGCAAAAGTCGGCCACTGAGCTGGCGTGATCTGGTGGTCCTGCTGCCAATCGTTATCTCTGGCAACCTGCCAGGCTTTCCAGAAGGTGAGTGCGGTATGAAATTTATCGAACCGGGGTCCGGCATCGCTCGGGAGATTAGCATCCAATTTGTCGACATCCTCGCCAATGCGAAAGAAACGACCGAAGTCATGGTGCTCAGCATCCGCGGTGAGATGCTGAATCAGAAACGCTTTAGCTTGTTCGCGTGTAAACATAACTCACTCTAGGCGCTGGGCTAGGATACGACAAGGCTTAATCACGCCTGTGGCGTGATGAATATCGAAGTGGAAATTTCATAGAATTCCATAGGAATTCCATAGGGACAGACCGGAATTCCATAGGGACAGACCGAAAGCGCCGATTACCCCATACTGGACGACACAAGAGAGAAAATATAGAATTCCATAGGGACAGACCGAAAGCGCCGATTACCCCAGAAAAATATAAGGGACACACAATCTGTTGTAGTGGAAACCCCTACAAGCTAATCAGGGTTTTCCCTACAAGAAAAATCAGGGTGCGCCCCTACAGACAAGTCTTTTGGAATGAGCTATTATACTCCTAAATGAAGGGAGAATAATATGCGAACAGCAAGACTGAAGGAAGAGGGGAAAGCCTATTATCATTGCATGACACGTATTGTTGACCG
>JAUUYL010000085.1 GCA_030590485.1 Lentisphaerota bacterium
ATTACATGCTTGTAAAGATGATTCGGGTGTTCCTGATGCCATTCAAGCGTTCCCGTTTCGCCATGAACCCAAATGGCCAGATCATTTTCTTTACCAACAGATATCTGACTGGCGAAAAGAATACCCTTTGCTCCACCCTTGTAATGCACAAGACAGTTGCCGTCATCATCAAGCTTGCGACCTTTAACGAACGATGTCAGATCAGCACATATTTCTTTGATTCTCAAACCTGTAATATATTCTGCCAGATTCTCGGCGTGAGTTCCGATGTCACCCATGCAACCAGCCGCCCCGCTCTGCTTGGGGTCAGTGCGCCATGCAGCCTGCTTTTGTCCGTCACGCTCGATAGGATGAATCAGCCAACCCTGAGGATACTGCACAACAATTTTCAGGACTTTGCCAATATCACCCTGCTTAACCATATCCTTCGCCAGCTTGACCATCGGATACCCAGTATAATTGTGCATGAGCCCGAAAACCTTGCGCGTCTTCTGAACAATTTTCTTAAGAGCCTTCGCTTCCTTAACATCCATCGTCATCGGCTTCTCGCACATGACATGAAAGCCCGCTTCCAGGAAATCCTTGGCAATCGGATAATGCCAGTTATTGGGAACTGTGATTGCAACAAAATCAATACGTTGATCTTCTGGAAGTTTCAACTCACCCGCAATCATGTCCTTGTATGTATTGTACGTACGCTTTTTATCCAAACAAAGCTCTCGGCCCATCTGCCTGCTCTTCTTGGGGTCAATATCAAAGGCACCTGCCACCAATTCAATAGATCCATCCATCCGTGAAGCTTTTCTATGTATATCTCCAATGAAAGCTCCAGGCCCACCACCGACCATACCCATACGAAGTTTCCTGTTCATTGCATTGTCCTTACCTTTATTCATAACCATCGCTCCTTAGTTAATAACCAGACATAGATATACATGGCCTCAAAAACATAATGAAATATATACTCTATACAACAACATATGTCTTGTAAAAGTTAGCCTATTACTTGTATATTCTCGGCATCTACACGGATGCGAGCATGAATACAGATCAATTGAAAAAAAACTTTTTAAAACAGCTGCATAGCCATCAGCAGTTCGAGATGCTTTTCGAGTATCTGCCTGACGTTTATTTCTTCGCAAAGAACCTGGATTGTCAATTCATGATGGCAAACGATATGTTCGTCAAGAAATGCAGAGCAAAGGGCGAAAGCGATATAATAGGAAAAACCGACAATGACTTCTTCCCTGCCGAACGCGCCGAACAATATATAGCCGACGATATGATGGTGATGAAGACTGGCAACAGTATAGTCAATAAAGTCGAACTCGCGCCCGAAACTGACAGCTCAGTCAACTGGTTCGTAACAAGCAAAGTCCCCCTCTACTCCTCTGACAACCGAATCATCGGCGTTGCAGGAACATCGCGCGACATCAATAAAGCCAGCAGAGTACTACAGCCCTACACAGAGATGTCCGTCGTCATAGAATACATCAATACCAAATATCACTCACAGCTCGAGATCAAGGATCTCGCAAAGCTGGTAAACCTGTCCGTCAGCCAATTCGAACGCAAATTTAAAAAGATATTCCAGATGTCACCCATAAAGCACATCATAAACATAAGACTGAAAGCCGCCTCCCAACAACTCATCAACTCAAATAAGACCGTAGCGGCCATCGCTCAGGAATCCGGCTTCTACGACCACAGCCACCTTACCAGACAATTCACATCAAACATGGGAATGACACCCAAAGAATACCGTAACGCGCACGGTAAATAGAAAGTAATGATGAATGTTACTTGTTGCGGAGGATTCTTAGCTCGTTTTTACAGAAAATAAGCGCAAAGCTGAAGTATACGCACAGCCCGACAGCAACACCACCTGCAACCCTCAGCGTCTTTGTGACCAACGAACCATTGATCGGCCTGGAGATTACAAACCACACGCAACCCCCCATCAAAAGCGCGATAACGAAAGATTTTCCAAAACTCAGCGCAATCTCTGCCCATCCGGGATTACCAATCTGCTTGTTGATTAGCACCCCCAGAACAACACAACTGAACGTACTCGACAATACAGAAGCAAAAGCTATACCCGCATGCTTGTATGCAGCCGGCCAGACTATTACAAAAAGAACCATCAAAAGAAAATTCAATGCAACAGCGATTAAGGCAACCACCGCCGGAGTCTTTGTATCCTTACGCGAATAAAAGACCGGGACGAAAACTTTATAGAGACTAAAAACAATCAACCCCGGAGCAAGAAACCAAAGTGCCCTCGCGGTGTGCATTGTAGATTCAGAACCAAACTCACCATGCTCATAGATCAGCTCTATAATTGGCTTAGCCATCACACCTAAACCTACCGCTGCTGGCAACATTACAAACATCAAACCTCGCAAACTGACATTCATGGTCTGCAGCATTGATTTATGGTCATCCCTGGCTGCCTGACCCGAGAAAGTCGGCAGAAGCACCGTTCCAAGTGCCGTAGCAAATATGCCCAACGGAAGATAAACCATCAGCTCTGAATACATCAACGAAGATACTGCCCAAGGCGCTACAGCGTGAGCCATAAACTTACCAATTAACGCATTAATCTGAAACAGCCCCATGCCCAACACACCCGGGCCCATAAGCAGCAGTATTTTATGAACCCGCGCGTCACGCCAGGCAAAATCAGCATGAAGCCTGATACCATACTTCAAAACCATCGGGACATGGACCAGAAGCTGAACCAGACCAGCCGCAAGTATACTCCACGCCAAAATCCTTATCTGCTGTTCAACATTACTACCGAATACCGGGCAAAGAAAGAGAACGGATACTATCCAGACAACATTCAGCAGAATCGGCGCCGCTGCAGGAACAAAGAAGTGATGACGAGAGTTCAAGATACCCATAAAAAGCGCCACCATGCATATGAAAAACATATACGGCAGCATAATGTTCATCAGTGGCATTGCTATCAGCCAATCCTCAGCAGGAGAAAAACACTTCTTCCAAAGCGCAATCATAATAAACCCGCCGGCAAGAATAAGAAGCAGCGCGGAGGCGAGCATCGTTATAACTTTACTCGCCAGTTTATTAGCCTCTTCAATACCGTCCCTCTCTATACTCTCAGCGAAAACAGGCACAAAAGCTGCGGATAAAGCACCTTCACCAAACAGGCGCCGAAACATGTTGGGAATCTGGAATGCCAGAAAAAATGCCGAAACAAATATTGATGTACCGAAAAAATGGGACATCAGCATCATCCGCACAAAACCAAGCAACCTGCTGGTTGCGATACACTTGCTGACTGTCTTTGCAGAACGAACTACGGAAAGCGTTTCATTCATTTCAGAAGCTCCACTGCCGCCTCATACACTTCTTCTGGTTTAATAGACTTTAAGGCCTCTATGGCTTCGGGCGAATCCCGGTCCAGATCTCTGTTGCACTCAACACCTTCGGCCTGAATCACCTTGTGATTCTTACCCATCGGTCCAGTCTTACTCGGATCCGTAATTCCGTAAACAGCAACCAGAGGCGTGCCAACCGCAGCAGCAAGATGCATGCCACCACTGTCATTGCAAACAACGACCGAACAGTCAGACAATAGAAGTGCGGACTCAGGGAGTGTCGTTTCTCCCGCAAGACATACAGAAGCATCCCCTATCTCCTCGCTCACGCGCATGCAAACATCCCTCTCCGCATCCGTGCCCAATATCAGCACATGACATTTGTGATCTTCCGTCAGCTTTTTGCCAACCGAGATAAAATATTCAGCTGGCCACATCTTTGAAGGGCCATAAGCTGCGCCCGGGAAAATACCGACAACTGACCTCTCGGCCTCAAAATCACCGAGATGCTTCTTTCGCACTTTTACTCCGTCGGGTTTGTAATCAAGCATTGGCAGTTCGAGTTCTCCATCATCTTTCGTCACCTGAAGTATCTCTGCGTACTCCCAGGACTGGTGCTTGCCGGCGGCATCCGCGCTAACAAGACTGTTCAGCATAATCGATCGCTTATGACCCGCCACACCACGCCTGAATGGTACCCCAGCCATAAACGGTATTAACGCCGAGCGAAAGGAATTCGGAAAAACGTAAGAACGAGCAAAACCAAGACGACTTAGTTTTTCTGCAGTCCTCAAAGTTCCCGTCAATCCTTCCTCCAGCTCAATGATATCATCCACAGCATTGCACATCTTCCAGAGCGGAATCATATTCTTCTTCATGAGAACAGAGACATGAGCGTCCGGATTCTTTATCTTATACAGATCGATCGCCGGCATAGACATTATGCCATCCCCCAACCAATTCACCCCGCATATGAGTACTTTATCCACAAGACACCCCCCTGCCCAAATATCGAATATCGAACTTCGAATATCGAACTTCGAAGGGAGAGAAAAAACTAATAAGTAACAATACCAATAACTTCATTATTCGACATCCAATATTCATTATTCGACATTACTTCCCTACAAGCCAATCTTACACATATCCGTAGTCTATCTTATGCATATCCGCTCAATACAACTGTGAAAGTCCTTTGCACCACTAAGAATCTCTATATCGACTCTCATGAAATATATAGGGACATCACATCTGTCAAGACGAGGTAAACGCACGGAATCTTTTTCTGTCGTAATTATAGCCTCAGCACCCATCTTCTTGCTCTTGTTAATGATATCTATGATTTCCTGCTGGGTATATCTGTGATGATCTGCGAAACGTTCCTTATTAATCAATTCACTGCCACGCGCCCTTATTTCCTTCTCAAATCCGCGCGGTGCTGCAATCCCGGAGAGCGAAACAACCTTAAGACCCTGCATGAAATCCAGGTCTTTTTCTTCGCTGGTGTAAACATTCTTTAAATACCTGGCAGAGTGCGCGCAAATAACAATTTCAGCTTTGGGGTTAAGCCTTCTAATTCGGGCCTTCAAATCCTCATCACCTGAGCCAGTCGATTTGGTGATAAAAATAAAATCTGCACGTTTAATATTTTTTACCGGCTCCCTGAGAATACCACGCGGCAAAACACACTCATTGCCAAACGGATTCATTCTGTCAACCAACACAACCTGCATGCGAGACTTCAAAGCAAGGTACTGAAACCCGTCATCAAGAATCAATGTGTCACACCCAAGCTTGTTAATCGCGTAGCGACCACTCTTCACACGGTCTTTGTCCACCAACACCGCAACATTCGAAAGATTGGACGCGAGCATATAAGGCTCATCGCCACTCATACGAGAATCAAGCAGAAGCTTATTGCCATCAGAGACAACACGCGGCGGCTTTCGCCCTTCCCTGAACGTAAGCCTGTCCACCAGCTTTTCACCAAAACTTGGTTCAGCCTTTTTATACCCCCTGCTGAGAATCGCTACTTTCCTTCCACCCTTTTGAAGTTCACGCGCGAAAATCTCGACAACAGGAGTCTTGCCCGTTCCACCAACAGTAAGATTGCCAACACTTATAACCTGACATCCAAGCGTATGGTGCCGAAAAATACCCTTGTTGTATAAAAACAATCGGAGTTGAACAAGGGCTCTATAAATATGGGAAAGCCTCTTAAGAAACCAGAGTAACAGCTTAACCCTCTTACTCTGCCCCCTTTCAGCACCAGGCCTCTGAATCAATGCAATTAGAAAACGTTCAAGACGCTCAAGACTGGCCTCTCGCCCTCTCTCAATTGCCCCATTTCCATTCTTAGCCATCAGAAAGACCCCCTTGCCCCGTCGCAGGTCGCACGTTTGCCACACCTACGGTGCGGCAACAGGAAACACGGAAATACAAGAATTAGGATTCTAGACATGTTATTTCTCTCTCAATGCTACAAGCAACGAATCTCTCCCGTGTTACCACGCCCCACTCTTCACGTTTCACGCCTAAGCATCTTCATCTTTCCCTGCAGTCCACAGTCTACTTATATATGCTTCTTCGGAGCCTTGCCAATCGAATACACATTAAAGCCGATATCGTACAGCATGTCATGATCAAGGAAATTGCGGCCATCAAAGATGAACTGAGGTTTTTCCATTAAATCAAAGATCTTCTTGTAGTCCAAGGTCTCGTACATCGGCCACTCCGTCAATACCGCTATAGCATGAGCACCCTTGACCGCTGCGTAAACATCCTCTTCATACTCTACCTTGTCCGCATATTCAGCGAGATCTTTCTTTGCGTTCCCAATAGCTTTAGGGTCGCTGACAACAACGTTCGCCTGCTCGTCTAAAAGAAGCTTGCAAATACTGATTGCAGGACTTTCTCTAGTATCGCCTGTATCCGCCTTAAATGCAAAGCCCAGCACAGCAATCCGCTTGTCAGCAACAGTATTAAACATCGAGGATATCATATTCGCCACAAACCTGCTCTGCTGGTAATCATTGATCTTAACTACCTGCTCCCAATACCTTGCCACCTCTTCAAGTCCATAAGTCTCACACAAATACACCAGGTTGAGAATATCCTTCTTGAAGCATGACCCACCAAACCCAACACTAGCCTTGAGGAACTTTGAGCCTATCCTTGAATCCATCCCAATGGCGCGAGAAACTTCCGCGACATTTGCTTCCGTTGCCTCACAAATTGCGGAAAGACTATTAATAGAACTGACACGCTGAGCGAGAAACGCATTTGCAGCCAGCTTCGATAGCTCTGAAGACCAGAGGTTCATCGTAACCACCTTCTCCTCCGGAACCCAATGTCTATAAATGTCCACCAACGCCTGCACAGCCTTCTGGCCACTCTCCGTGTCATGCCCACCTATGAGAACGCGATCCGGATCTTCAAGATCCTCGACAGCCGTACCTTCAGCCATAAACTCAGGATTAGAAAGCACCTCGAACTTAATCCCGTCAGGAGCCGTCTTAAGAATGCGCTCCATTGCATCCGCTGTACGGACAGGCAGTGTGCTTTTCTCAACTACGATCTTGTCCGACTTAGAGTTGGCAAGAATAACACGAGCAGTCTTTTCCCAATACTGAAGATCAGCAGCCTTACCCGCCCCTTTACCAAACGTCTTAGTCGGTGTATTTACACTTACAAAGATTATATCTGCCTTCTCGATCTCAGCCGCAACATCCGTCGAAAAGAACAAATTCTTTCCGGCAGTGCTTTTAACCAATTCTGCAAGACCAGGCTCATATATAGGCAACTCATCTGACTGCCAGGCCGCAATACGTTCCTCGTTGATATCGACAACTACAACATTATAATCCGGGCACTTTCGGGCAATCATCGCCATCGTCGGTCCACCGACATAACCAGCCCCTATACAAAGAATATTCTTCATGTTTACACAGTACTCCCGCTTGTTTTAATTACAAATATAACCGAGTGATAACTTACCAACAGCTTGATATCAGGTCAAATGCCAATTATGGAATACTTAAAAATTGCAATTCAAATGCCGCATAAAAGAAAACGAACGTTCCGCCCCCGGATTCGCAATCTAACAAATGAAACAAGAACCGAACACCCACGTTAATGGCTAAAACCATTTTAGAACAACAAGCAATCCAGCTAAAAAATTACCAACAACATTTTCATCAACAATTAAAAGGCTTTTATGCCTACAATTTATTTACCCGTAATTGTGTGACTGAATTATTTGCCACTTTAGACCAAAGCTTTATTCCCTTACTGAGTAATTCTCAAAACCTCAATGCTCAAATTAAA
>JAUUYL010000121.1 GCA_030590485.1 Lentisphaerota bacterium
GCGCGCCGCTATGACCAGGTCAAATTTGACTAAGTCCTTCTTGGTCCCGACAAATCCCGTGTCGGTATCCAAAAGTGTGACTGCTTCCTGATATTCAGACGCAATCTGTCTTTTGAGTTTACGGAGATATCGCAGATCATCATCTCCCTCGGCAAAACCACAAACCACATGTGGTATCAGTACAACACGGGCGTTCAGTGTTCTGATAAGTTCTTGTATAACCCCGCTCTGAATACGAATCGCCTCTTCGACCGAAAAGTTTGAATATAGAACCGATAGTGGGCTGAGGTTAATACCAATAGTTAGATGATTGCGTTGGGAGGTGTGATCCACCTTGATTTCGGGTGCAACCACATAGGCCGGATCTGCGCACGAAATGACATTGTCAGAGATTCCCAAGGAGCGTAAATAGTCAACGGTTACAGTTTCACGCGCTGTGATTAGGCTAAGACCTTTTAGGTGCTTTGTAAAGACTCTTTCGGCTTTTGGATTATCGGAGAATGGACCCACAGAAGCGCCCCAAAGAACGTATACTATACCTTTCAGTCGCGCAGCATCACCGAACTTAAGAAATGAAGTTGAATATCCTCCTGTAGAACTAAGTGTATAGATGTCACCTCCTATTGACAAGACGGCATCAATGCCCTCAAACTGTCGCAATGAATCCATTATAGCCGACCATCTAATACCCACAATAGAAAGCAACTTACGAGAAATATTTTTTATCGAATATCTTCCTAAATATTTTCGTTTGACAATTTTTACCTGTAAGCCACAAAGTCTTTCCTGATCATCAGCAGGACGGCTTGAGGCATAAATGATTTCGGCAGCGGGGTATTCTCTGCGAATAATTGCCTCAGTTCCCCGCACAATAGCTTCGCAACCATAGTTGTAGACGCCACCAATGCCAATCAATAGAATTCTTGGGGATTTCATTTGTGTTTCCTGCTCACTTGCTATGGATCAATATTCTTATAAATCTTTTGGATATTGATATCATCTTTGCCATATTAGCTAACATACTCTGCGTGAGCATAATATCTATCATATGCGCCCAGAAAGCAAATCGGCCATACTTACTACGTCCATAATTAGCCCAGGCCGTCTTGCTCCTCTTCTGAGCGCGCCGTTGCAGCAACCAGTTCACTTTTTCCACAACCGTGGGCTTCGTCCTACCTGTATCATCTGGTTCGCGCATTCCACGACGCATGTAGATCAGTTCCCGTTTACGTCTGACATGTCCTCGTTGACTTGCTATTACTTCTTCAGGGCTAATCTCATCAATCCATATTTCGCCCTCATCCAGTCCTTGCTGGAACAGTTCACTCACCTCTCTGTTTCTTATCACAACCAGTGAGGTCCCTTTTGGCTCTTGGCGATAAGCAGGCAACCAGGCATCCATAAAACATGCATCAGCCGTCTCGGCGAAAACATCCATACAGAAATTGCAGGCGTTTAAACGAAAATATGCATTCTTGCCGAGAAAATATGGTAATCCGTGATATTGTATTTCCTTGCCAGATCCTCGATTATCGGTTCCGCGGAACCGATAATCAGATGGTAGGGCACCATCTGATTTTCGGCGATACTGGATGTTAACAATGTTTTCGCGGTCTACACCACTTTTGGCAAGCAGCATCTCGGTATAAAAGGTGTTTTGGTACATGCCGCAGGCCATCCCAAACACAAAAGACACGTGTTTTCGCAAACGGCGACTATTACGAATCGCCGCACAGAGACAGGGAACCCCAACAATGGCCCAGCGTTCTTCTCTGTTGGAGTTAATCTCCTCAATGATTCCTGAGATTTCAACCGGATGATAGATGCTCCCTGAAGATTGCCGCAAATCATCAACCGATGAGGCGGAGCAGAACTCGAAGAACCCCTTGTCAGGGTTTTTGGCAAGGCGAACCACAGCTACACGTGTTACAATGTCTTTTTTCAGAAGCGTTTCCAGACACCACGTTGCCAGCCCCCCTGAAGCACTGGCTTTGCGCAGTACTTCATCTCTCCTGAACCCTACAATGGAGCGCGTGTGCCATCCGATATCCTCATTGCCCTTTGCGTCGGGTTGATCACTGTATAGCTCAAGGTTTCTCTTGCGCGGATTATGGACGCCTTCTGAAAAAGGACAGACGTCTAGGCAAAGATGGCACTTGTGCGAACAGCGTTCAGCGTCGAGACACGGCGCAAGATCACCGTTTTCCTGAATCTCCATTGAAAGAGCATCTGTAGGGCACAAACCAGCGCACACCCCACAACTGCAACAAAGGCCTTTATGCACCGCCTCTCCAACAACATTAGCCATTAAGCTGTTTGCTCCATTGTAACATTGACCGGTCTCATTAATCCCCTAAAAGCAGCTACAACAAGTAACAAACTCGGTACAAAAGCAATAGCACGGAAAAGTAATGACACATTTACAATATTCAGTAGTACCAATACGATAAGGGTAGACCATATAGTAATTGACCCTAAAGAGATAAGCGTTCCTTTGGGAACAAGCTTTCGGGAGTAATATAAGGGAACAAGAATGAGCGTGTTCACTATGTACGCAATAGAGAATGAAACAGCCAACCCAGGGGCTCCCCACCGTACGAAGAATATTGCGGATACAATAAGGATAATTGCCCAGAAAAGATTGCTGAAAAATCCCCACCAAAGGAGATTGTTGACCGCCAAGGTTCTTGCGAGGCCCTCTTTGAACATTATTATACAGGTATAAAAGACCACTATGGATAATGTTATCTTGAAACTATAGTTTTGATAATTTTCTCCGAATAGCATCTGCGGTATTTCCGGAAAGCACAATAGTGGTATGGCGACAATTACCCCTAAAATCCACGATGACAGAATATTCACTGTTCCAAGCTTCTCGCTTGTATTTGACCCTGCATTTGAGAGCATAGACAACAAAGGGGCGCTCAACATGCCGCTGGCAAACAGTAACAACGTTTGAAAAGCGAGGGCGGCAGTAAATATTCCCATATTGTTGTAGCCTTCCGGTTGATTGACAAGCATGGCATTGCAAGCCCATCTGACGGGTCCCACCATTGCGCCGCTTAGAACCGCCGGCAAACTGAATGCCCACAGGACAGACATTTCACGGCCGCAATTCCTGAAGGTGAAAGGGATTCTAAATCGGCGTACTTCTTTGCGCAGAGCGATATGATTAAGCAACCAGTTGACGCCGAGATTGATCGCCAACGCCCAGACTGCTCCGATAAGCCCGCCAAAATATGCTCCGCAGACGAGGATGGGAAATGAGATTAAACCGACAAAGAGGTTTACATGCGCGATAGTCTTGAATGCCTCAAAGCCGGCCAGGGCACCGGTCTGCGCGCCGTTGAGCGCATTTATGAACAGTATCAGGGCGCCGATACGCAGTACGCCGGCCAGGTGCGGGGCGTTGATGGTATGTTCAGCCAGCCATGGAGCAAATATAAATAGCCCCAACGCCATCAATCCGCCAGTCAGCATGGCAAACAGCCCTGAAAGACCGATAATACGTCCCGCACGGTCAGGATCGCTCCGGCGAAACTCGGCAACGTGTTTAGTAGCGGTCAGACCAAGGCCAAATCCGGCAAAGACCCCGAACATGCCGACCGTTGACTGGATCATCCCCAATTCGCCATAGACGGTCTTGCCCAGCATTCGGGCAACTAGAATCGTGGCGGCAAGCATCAGGCCGCGCGAAATCACCGCCCCGGCCATTGACCAGAACACTCCTTTCGCCAACCGGTAGCCTAGAGGTGAACTCTCAATACGGTTGAATGCCGGTCTCAGGAAAGGAGGGCAACAGGTGGATGCTAATGATTTGACGTTCATCTATCTCTGTTGTGACCATTCAAAAACATCGAACATGCGGTCAGTATCCGAGCCGTTGCCTTGCCGTCGCCGTATGGATTCACTGCATTGGCCATGGCGTTGTAAGCCTTACCGTTGGTCAGGAGCGTGGATACATTATCAA
>JAUUYL010000038.1 GCA_030590485.1 Lentisphaerota bacterium
ACTTCAGGCCGATGCCTGCAGCCGGTCACATAGCATGGAAATACAAAGACTACAGTTTAGCGGAAGGTCCAAAAGAGGACATTTCTAAATGGTTAAGAATGGGGACATTTCTAAATTGGTTTGACACCCTTTAATCAGGATTTTCCGCTGTTAAGCGAAAAATCCAGTTATCAATTATCGGTTAATAGTTAAAAGCATTTGTGCCCGCAATCTTATAATGTCAGCGATAGAGTTCCTCTACGTCAACATTAGTCTGCAAGGAATCAGCACAACCATTCACCACATGTCCGCCATAGCTCGAAGAGCGACGGAGGATCAACCATTCGTTGTCCGAAATCTTTTCGGACAACGTCTACTTACCCAACACATTCCTAAACTCTTCAGTAATCCTGGGCACAACCTCATTGACGTCACCGACAATGCCGTAGGTTGCAACCTGGAAAATTGGAGCATCAGGATCTTTATTGATTGCCACTATAACCTCAGAAGATGACATTCCGGCAAGATGCTGTATCTGACCGCTGATACCACAGGCAATATACATCTTTGGACAAACTGTCTTACCCGTCTGTCCCACTTGATGGGAATAAGGTATCCAATCCGCATCGACTGCCGCTCTGGATGCACCAACCCCAGCGCCAATAACCTCAGCCAATTCTCTGATCATTGCGAAATTCTCCGGCTTGCCAATACCCCTGCCCCCGGAAACAATAATGTCGGCCTCCGCGATATTTACAGTCGATTCCTCCTCTGGAACAAAATTAAGGCGCTTGGTCCTGGACTTCAATAACTCTTCAGCAACTTCCTGAATAAGTATCTCACCTTGACGTCCCTCAACAATCTCCGCTTCTTTCATAACCTTATGACGAACAGTCGACATCTGAGGACGATGGTTAGGAGCCTCAATGGTCGCCATGATGTTTCCGCCAAACGCCGGACGCGTCTGAAGAAGATTCTTTGTCTCAGGATCAATGCTTAATGCCGTACAGTCAGCGGTCAAGCCTGCATCGATCTTAATCGCTACCCGCGAAATCAAACTGCGCCCAACTACTGTCGCACCGCACAACACGACATTCGGCTTAATCTTATTGATAAGATCAACCAAAACCGCAGAATAAGGCTCATCCTGAAAATGAGCTAGCTCCGGCTTGTCTACGACGTAGATCTTGTCAGCACCACGCGCGATCAGATCCTGAGCCTTTTCACCAATGCCAGAGCCTATCAAAACCGCACAGAGATCCATGCCCAAGTCGTCAGCCAACTTTCGGCCTTCACCCAGCAACTCGTACGTTATCGTCTGGATCTCACCTTCATGCTGCTCTGCAAACACCCACACGTCCTTATACGCGCTGAGTTCAACGCCTGGCACAACAGTCTTTTCTTCCATCTCGATTGCATCAAACTTGCAGGCCTCAACACATGCACCGCAAAGCGTACATGTATTAAGATCGATCTCAGCAATCTTCTTCTTGTCATCCGTTTCGCTGTCCACCATCACTACAGCTCCAAACGGACAGGCCGTTTCGCAGAGAGTACAACCTACACAACTTTCTTGAATTATCTTAATCGGGTCCATCAGTTCACTCCTATGACAATATCTTTAATCTTCTCCACGAGTGACGGAACCACTTCATGAACTTCACCTTCCAGCATCTCGCCACCTCCACGAGGGGGCGGACTAAAAATCTTCACGACCTTCGTCGGCGACCCGTCAAGACCAAGCTTTGCGGGGTCACAGCCCATCTCGTCAGCCGTCATTGTCCTGATTTCCGCTTTCTTAGCCGCCATCTTCCCTTTCAAGGAAGGCATGCGAGGATCATTGATCTCCTTCACAACTGTCAACAAACATGGCAATGGTGACTCAATAACTTCATAACCTTCTTCAAGTAACCGCTCTGCAACAATATGCTTGTCATCCACTTCCTCTATTTTCCGGACAAATGTAATCTGAGGAACATCAAGATGGGTCGCAACACCAGGGCCGACCTGCGCCGTATCACCATCTGCAGCCTGCTTCCCGCATACTATGATATCAACATCGCCCAATGTCTTTATGGCCGTTGCAAGCGTATAACTTGTCGCCCAGGTATCACTTCCCGCAAACGCGCGATCCGAGACCAAAACCCCGTTATCCACCCCAAGGGAGATAGCTTCGCGTAAAACAGCCTCGGCCTGAGGTGGACCCATGCTGACCGCTGTAACCGTTCCACCCAGCCTCTCCTTGAGCCGCAGTGCTTCTTCAACCGCATAAGCATCAAACGGGTTCGTTATCGCCGCTACACCCTCGCGGATCAGCGTATTCGTATCCGGATCAATCTTCACATCCGCAGTGTCCGGCACTTGCTTAACTAATACTACAATATGCATAAACTTCCTTTTTTTGAGTTGATTTTGGCACTCTATACCACACCCCTTGCGCAAGCAAGCAGGAAAACGAGAAGACAATGGACTGCGGACTGTGAATAAAATGATTGGGCTTTCTTCGTTTACCCCCCCCCACACCAGCTCTCTTGCGCTGAAAACTAGTAGCTCCTATCTCTGCTCAACACCTCTTTCCTCTGACCACAGTCCAAAGTCCTACAGTCCACAGTCCTCTTCAACAGTCCTCTTTCCCATCATTTCTTCTTGCCTCACTCCCCTCTCAGCTGTACATTTATCCGCTTACAACACTAACTAAAGGAGAGAAAATGTCACGCGCATACAATTTCAGTGCCGGCCCAGCAATACTTCCAGAAGAGGTTCTCAAACAAGCACAAGAAGAAATGATGGATTTCGAAGGGTCCGGCATGTCCATAATGGAATGCAGCCACCGAGGCAAGGAATATTCAGCTGTACACGAAGAAGCCACAGCTAATTTCAAAGAACTTCTCAACCTGAACGACGATTATTCTGTTCTGTTTCTCCAGGGCGGAGCAAGCACACAGTTCGCCATGATACCTATGAACCTGCTCGGCGAAGGCCAGACGGCAGATTATGTAAATTCAGGCACCTGGGCGGGCAAAGCTATAAAGGAAGCCCAGAACAACGGCAACGTAAATATCGTAGCAGACTGCGCAAAAGACATCCCAACACGTATGCCTTCGAATGACGAACTGAGCCTGTCCGATAACGCCGCATACCTGCACATCACTTCTAATGAAACTATCTCAGGCGCACAGTACAAAGAGTTTCCAGAAACAAACGCGCCCCTGATCGCGGACATGTCGTCAGACATTCTTTCACGGCCGTTCGACGCGAACAAGTTCGGCCTCATCTACGCAGGCGCACAGAAGAATCTCGGTCCTTCCGGAGTCGCCTTGGTCATCATCCGTAATGACCTTTCGGAACAAACTCTTGGCCATGTGCCGACGATATTTCAATACAAAACACACATCGCCAACAACTCACTGTTCAACACACCACCCTGCTTCAGTATATATATAATGATGCTCGTCACACGCTGGATTAAAAAGACAGGCGCAGAAAACCTCTACAAACAAAATGCAGAGAAAGCCGGCCTGATCTACAGCACCATCGACAGCAGCGAATTCTACTCAGGCACAGCCGTTCCGGAATACCGCTCTGACATGAACATCACTTTCCGCCTTCCAAGCGAAGAGCTCGAGGCGCAGTTCATCGAGAAAGCCGCAGAGCAAAATCTGAAAAGCCTCAAAGGTCACCGTTCAGTAGGCGGAGTCAGAGCATCCATCTACAACGCATTCCCCGTACAAGGCGTCGAAGCTCTCGTGTCCTTCATGAAAGACTTCGAAGCCAAGAACGGTTAGATCATGCGATACGCCGCCGGTATTTTGCCGGCGTAATATCCATGATTCTGCGGAAATGCATGATGAAATAACTCTGGTCGCCAAACCCGACCTCGTAGGCTATCTCTGCGCAGCTTTTTGAGGTCCGCTCCAGAAGCGTTCTGGCCTGATGCACCCTGACATGCTGTATTGTCTGCGTTATAGTCTTGCCCGTATGCTCTTTGACCAGATGCGCCAGCCTGAAATGACTCAAGCCCACCTCCCTCGCGACATCCCGCAATCCAATCCGCTTCATGTAATTGTCACCAACAAAATCAAGCGCCTTGCGAACTTTAATATTTGTTCGGTTCAACCCATGCACATACACACCATCGATGAAGTCATTAAGAGAATCCATAAGAACATACGAAAGCTCCTCAAAACTCTTGGACAAAATCAACTGCTCTATCCAACGATGGTTTTTTTCTATAAGCGGTTCGAGCAGGGGATTATCTTCTATCGCCGCCCTCGTAAGATAACTCATCAATTCAACCGCACGCGCACGCAAAACAACAAAGCGCGGAGAGGTCATGTATATAGTGGAAAGCATCTCGTTAAGAATCCGCATGGCATTACTACGATCCCCAGCCCTGATGTTCGCCAGCAAAACACGCTCCTTCTCAAATGCGTAAAGAGCAGCTACTCCTTCCCGCTTCTGATCCTGTATCGCCTGATTGAACTGCTGCTGCTGCTGAAGCCTTAACTTGTTTTCACGCATAAGCGTGGGGTCCCAACCGCTTACCTGATAAAAAATCTCATAAAGCTTCAAGGCACTTGCCTCTACCTGCTCATACGTCATAACCGGCAATGTCGCAATATACTTCTCTGCAGCATCCCGCTCAAAACCCCTCTTAACCAAATACGTGATGCTCGCATAAAAAGGCTCACTCGATTCACTGTCCGCCCGCGCCGAATCCTCAAGCATCACCTCCCCACCCATCAGCGTCCCATGAATCATCCTCCTGTCCTCAAGCCCGAACAACCACCTCATAAGACCCGGCACCGGACGGTAAATATACGGCGTGCCCATACTTATACTCTCCTGCAACGCATAGTCCCGGCGCCGTCGCGTATTGGAAAGCTGCCCCAGATTATCACGCCCCGATACTATCTCACCCGATAAATCCATAAATACAGCACGTAAATCACAATCAGTTCGGTAATGCCTCGCAACATCACTCATCATCCTTTTCGACAATTTTGCCATAGTTCTAACCTCTAATACTGAGTATTTAGCAGGTAATTAATCATTTTTCAATAGCTTATCAGCAATATTCTTATATTATTTACATATTTCACCATATATGTACTCTGGCTGTTTTGCTATTTATATCAAACAATTATTAACAGCAAGGAGTAAGTTATGAGTTTATTAGAAGACATGGCCACAGCATTGATGGCGGGCAAAGCAAATGACGTAAAAGAATTAGTACAAAAAGCGATTGATGACGGGCTGGAACCAGGAACCATTCTAACCGAAGGTCTTCTCTCCGGAATGAACGTAATAGGCGTGAAGTTCAAAGCCAACGAGGTCTACGTACCTGAAGTCCTCATCGCTGCACGCGCTATGAAGGCCGGCATGGAAATCCTTCAGCCTAAACTGACGGAAGCCGGCGTCGAAGCCATAGGTATCGCAGTTATCGGCACAGTCAAGGGCGATCTGCATGATATCGGTAAGAATCTTGTATGCATGATGCTCGAAGGCGCCGGATTCAAGATCGTAGATATCGGCATCGACGTTGAACCCGAGAAGTATATCGAAGCAGCAAAAGAAAACAACGCTGCAATCATCGGTGTATCCGCGCTTCTTACAACGACCATGACCAACATGAAGGCGGTCGTTGACGCAGTAAAGGCTTCCGACATCGCCGGTAGCGTAAAGATAATGGTCGGTGGAGCACCTGTAACACAAGCGTTCGCTGACGAGATCGGCGCAGATGGCTACGCAGCAGATGCAGCATCAGCAGCTGATCTGGCAAAATCATTGCTTCCCGCGTAACAATCAACTGAAAACTGTTTAACAGAAATAAGGCAATTGGAGATACTATGCATTTATCCAAATTTATCAGCGTGGGCGAAAACATCCACTGCACAAGAATATTCAAAGTCGGCGGAAAATTCGCCAAGGAAATCGATGGCCACAATGTTATTGAATACAAGTCCGACGACGATACAAAACACCTGCCCATCCCCGACAACTTCCTCAACAATCAGGATTGGGAAGCCGGCAAAGTAAAACATTGCGCTGTAGCCTGCTGGCAAGGCACCCATGGTGACGATTCAGCAAAAGAAGCCGCTGTCGACTATCTACAAAGCCTGGCAAAACGACAGGAAGCCTCTGGCGCAACTTACCTTGACCTGAACGTAGATGAATTCAGTACTGACGACAACGAACGCATAGACCTTATGAAATGGCTGGTCGAAACCGTTCAATCCGCAAGCTCTCTACCTATGAGCATCGATTCATCAAATATCGACATACTACGCTCCGGCCTCGCAGCCTGCGACCAGGCTCGCGGAAAACCGCTGATGAATTCTGTGTCACTGGAACGCGAAGATGCCATCAATCTGGCAGAAGAGTTCAAAACTACCGTCATCGCTTCAGCTGCCGGCAGAACCGACCTCCCGACAGACACAGCCGGTCGCTTGGCTAATATCGAAGAACTGATGCCTTTGCTGAAAAACGCCGGATTGGAACTGCCTGATATACACATCGACCCACTGGTCTATCCCATATCAACAGATGGCGGCAATGGAACCCGCTTTCTCGAGGCAGTTACAGCTTTGCGCGACAAATACGGAGAGGAAATCCATTTCGCGCCAGGCCTCAGCAACATATCCTTCGGCATGCCAAACCGTAAACTGCTTGGTCAGACATTCACATATCTTTTCTGTGAAGCCGGCGGAGACGGCGGCATCGTCGACCCATTCCATATCAACCTCGACATCCTCAACAATATGGACACCGAAGCGGAAGCTTTCAAACTCGCAAAAGCGGTTCTGACTGGCGAAGACGATTTCGGAATGAATTATATCACGGCGTCTCGTGAGAAAACTATCTAGCTATGGCGGACATGCGGTTGATGTTTAATGGCAGATCAACAACCAACTTCCAAGCAAAAAACACTCAATACTTGGTTGTTGGACGTTCGAAAAACACAGCCCACAAGCAACAATAAGTAAACCTTCCTATCCCTCTTCCTCTTCCCTTCGATATTCGAAATTCAGTATTCGATATTCGATATTAATCAGCCGCAGGCTGATTCCCCTATTGCCTACCGCCTACTGCCTATACTATACTATCGCCATGAATATTCTTGCAATAGGGCCTGGTGCTATAGGATGTCTTTTCGCAGGACTACTTTCCGAGGGCGGGCATTCTGTACAAATACTCGACAAGAATGCCAAGCGCGCTGCCTTACTCAACAAGCAAGGCATCAAAATCAAAGACGGCAAGACCCGCACCGTCAAGATTCCAGTAATTATAAATACAGACAACGCAGACGCACCTCGTTTTATATGTATATGCGTTAAATCATTTGATACCGAATCAGCAATACAATCGGCACTCAATGCCATCGATGCAAATACCTATGTCGTCTCAATTCAAAACGGCATAGGTAACGCAGAAATAATATCCAATTACATCAAACCAGAAAGAATACTCTGCACAACCACTTCACAGGGTGCAACATTACTGAAACCAGGCAGCATCAAACGCGCCGGTACCGGCCCCACTTCAGTAGCAACATTTACACCGGAGAGTTCTCCTGCCGCCAAAGAATTTGCCAACCTGCTGACTGAATCAGGAATCCCGGCATCGCCACAAGATGACGCCACGTCTCTACTGTGGAGCAAACTGGTCATCAGCGCGGCAATCAACCCCATAACCGCCCTATCCGACTTAACTAACGGCGAAATCCTTAAAAGTAGTGATCTCACAGAAGTCATGCATGAAGCAGCCAGCGAAGCCGAAGAAGTCGCCCACATTAAAGGCATCGATCTGCCGTACAAGAATGCGGCCGACGAAGCTGATGCGATATGCCGCGCAACAAAAGATAATATTTCATCCATGCTGCAGGATGTACGCGCAGGCAGGAAAACCGAAATAGAATCCATAACCGGAGCGATCATAAAGGAAGCGAACGCGATAAATGTAGATGTTCCAACTAACGAAGTTCTGATGAAGCGAATCAATAAACTGTCAGAGCAAGCGCAATAACAAAAAGCATCAATATACTTCCCGCCACACCAAACAGCCGACATCTCTCATCAGAAGTAATCATTTTCTCTACCCATTGCCTGAACAGGTAAGGACTAAAGACTATAAATATACCCTTGATAGCCATTGCATAAGCAATCAACTTTACGACAAGAACCAGACTCCATGATGCATCACTCACTCGCGCAGCCTCCAACAAAGGTGTTGGAACCAATATCATGATTGCGCCCAGCGATCTGGCGGCAAGAAGTTCATCCATGCAAATAACTACCAATATAAAGATCACAGGAGTGATAACAAAAAGCAGGTTCTTGTATTCATCAAATCTGCCCAGTGAGATATTATTCAAATGCCATGCCGCCCAGACCAAAGCTAACAGGCTGAATATCCACCCAATAACCCTTGCGCGCGGAAAAACCTTAAATCCATTACGCATCTTGCCCGGCACAACGATCATTCCGGCATAGACTGCACCCAAAACTGTGCCCAAAACCAACGATAATATTGCCAATCTACTCATTATTCTATCACACCGTAAACCGTCTGTGCCATCGCGCGTTCTATCCGAACATTAACGATATCACCTTTGTTCAAACCGTCCTTCGGCTCAAACACGACTATCCTGTTCGTTCCCGTCCTGCCGGACCAGCGTTCAGCATTACGAAGACTCACGCCCTCAGCCAAAACCTTAAAACTACGATCCACCATTCCTTCGTTGACAGCCTTCGACCTCTTGCCCTGATCTTCCAGCAACACCTTGTTCCGCCGCATCTTTTCCTCAGCAGACACATCATCAACCATCTTCTCTGCCGATGTCGAAGGTCTGGGAGAGTACTTAAAAATAAATGCATTGTCGAATCCAATATCATCCATAAACTTCCTGGTCATCTCGAAATCATCTTCGGTTTCTGACGGAAATCCCACAATAATGTCAGTTGAAACCGCAATGCCAGGAACGGCCGCCCTTAAACATTGGACCGCAGCCCTGTAGTCTTCCACCTTGTAGCCACGCTTCATCGAACCCAATATCCTATCGGATGCCGACTGGAGAGGGAGATGCATGTGTTCACAGACTTCCGTAAGTTCCGCCATCGCACGAGCCAGTTCCGGTGTGCATCCGGACGGATGCCCCGAAGTAAAACGTACTCGCCTAATACCATCAACAGCACATACCGCCTCGAGCAAGCGCGGCAATGGCTCCGTATAACCATTTGCAGAATTGTAATCATCCGGCCAGACACCACCCTTGCGCCCATATGACATTACACTCTGCCCCAGCAAAGTTACTTCCCGAACTCCGGATTCGGCCACAGCCTTTACTTCTTCAAGTACATCAGCCCCCAGGCGGCTTCTTTCCTCACCTCTAACAGCCGGCACAATGCAAAACGAACAACGGCGGTCACAGCCAAAAAGAATATTAATAAAGGCTGACATCCCTACCCTGGTATGCCCCGACAGTTCTTCAATAAGATTATCGTCCCCCGCCTCAAGCACAGGTCCAGTGCCAACTTTAACCGCTTCAATCACTGCAGGCATTCGAGAGAACCTATGCGTGCCCACGGCAAAATCCAAGTCAGGAACCCTCTTAAACACCTGATCCTGCATTCTCTGGACCATACAGCCCATAACTCCAAGGATCTGCCCCGAGCCATCACGCTTTGCTTTCGCCATCACGCCCAGCTTGCCAATAGCCTTATCTTCGGCCTTCCCGCGCACACTGCATGTATTGACTATGAATATATCTGCCGACCCCTCATCATCAGCCTTCTCGAGTCCGCTATCCATCAATATGGACTCTACAGATTCCGAGTCCCTTACGTTCATCTGGCAACCGTATGTTCTTATAAAGAATTTCATTTCGCTGACTCACCTGAAGGTTCTTCTTTTTTAACAGCAGGTTTACTCTTTTCGCTACTCTTCTTCTTGAGCCCTATGCGTTCAAGAAGGTCTGACGAAAAATTGACCGGATACCATTCAGGGTTATCCCGAGTGCCAGTCAACTTGAATTCAAACAACTTGCTTATCGGATACGTAATGACACGGATTAATTTCCCTCCAACAGTATGAGCCTTCATGAGCTTTAGCTGGACATCAAAATCAAGTCGCCGATCGAGATAATAGTCTCCCTGCCCCAAAAGACTCAAGATATCACCATTCACCTGAATTTCATCAGCATGAATCTTGCCGTCGGCAACAGCAAACAAAACCTTCATGTCGCTTTGAGAAAGAACAAAATTCAAACCCGGGATCGCCTTACGCATCATGCTCGACAATTCACCAAATACAGGCAGTGAAAATATTTTGCCTTCTTTAATCCCGAGTATACCCTTCCCTTTTGCTTTCGTACCATTTCCCGCCCCGAGAATTCCTTCTATACTGACATTACAATATAATTCCCCTTCAATGACGGAGACATCATTGCTGGTAAGAAGCGCCAGAACTTTAGTCGCATCGATATTCCTGATATTCATATCAACCTTATAAGATGTGTTCGTGACGACCTCACCAGGCAGAACAAAACCCAAATTACCCTCGAAATCACCATTGCATACACGACCCGCAAAACTGCTTAACACAATGTTTCTATCCGTCATTTTCATTTCAAAAGAACATTCGTCTACCACAAAACTCCCGACACCCACGCTACGCCCATCAAAAGAAAGATCCATCTCATGCTTATTGATATCCCGATAGTCTATTATTCCATGTGCCTCAACCTTCGAAGATCCTTCAAAACGCCAGTTATGCATTAGAGATTCCCGGTAGACTCCTACCATTTTCATCACATCCATAGGCTTCATTGTGGAAACACCGTTAAAGCCAACGCTATGCTGACGGAAGTCCGCCGTAAGACCACCCCTCACATTGCCTTCCTGCCGTATCACAAACAATGGGTCCACGCGAACATATGCATTGTCTTTAGAGAGCTCTATTTCGACAGATCCATCCGCCCTCAAAATTTCAACATGCCGGTATTGACAATCGGACAACCAAACCTTTCCCGTCAAAAAGAAGGCACCATTCTCGTCCATTAGCTTCGTAAAATCGATACTGCATCTGGGTTTGGATTTGGTAAAATTGAACCTGCTAATCAGGGTTGCAAGGTATTTCAATTTCTCTTTCTGCTGAAGATACGAAAGGATGTAATGGGGATCGAAATGTGTCTCCAATTGCCCCGTAAGCTCCCGCTTGATATCGTCAAAACATACAACACCCCTGAATGTTCCCGCACTTTCATCCAAAGACAGCCGCGCTAACATGTTGTATACGCGGATGAAAGAGCCTTCGCATTCAATATCCGCGCTAAAGACTGCAACCGACACCCCGTCAACAACACAATTCTCGAGCAGAACATTATAACTCATATTCAGATCCGAGAGCGGAGCCCGATCCTCTTCTGGACCGAGTATCATACCAGTGTAAACCTCTCCATTCTCGACCCGGATGCCACGAATAAAGGACTTGCCGCGCATCATCATAAAAGGATCAATCGTCACATCAATCCTATCCGCTCGCACAGCCGGCGGGCCTATAACACCCTTTCTGTAAATCTGCGCGTCGGCAAAAACAAGGCCTCCTGCAAAATCCAGTTTGAGCTTGGAAGTCTCGAGCGCGAAAGGCCCCGTATCCACCTTCTGAAGAAGATCCAGCAAAAGCCAATCAGGAAAGCCTGAGGTTCCAAGATACAAGACGAGAGCAATTCCAGTTCCTACTAATGAAACAAATGTTCGAGTGAGAATTTTTCTGAAGGACCAGCTTTTAGTGCGCTTCTTCATTGACCTCCGGCCTAACCGACGACCTCATTAAATCCTGAATCAACTGCCCTGCTATATCTTTTTTGAGAACAAAAACCACATCCTGCCCCTGAACCATGGCATAACGACCGTCTACCCCGGACCGCCCACCCAACATCACTGACTTCTGGATTCCCTCATCACTGGCAAGACCGAGAGTCAACAACGCGCTTGGTTTGTCGAGACCGTATTTTGCAAGATCTTCAGGATTGTGCTCCTCAATCCTGATCGCTCTCAGATTTGCACTGTTAATCAACACATCCTCTATCGACTGCAGAAGAATCTTATATTCGACATTACTTGGCGCATTGGTCGAGGATACCGCAGAAACACTCCACACTCCCTTAGTATCCAAAACCACCACCTGCTCCTTGCCATTCTTTAAAAGACTTATACGCTTCACTTCCGGGGGCGACACAGCAAGCATCATGCGATCCATATAAACCAGAGGGTCAATCGGATCAAGAGCAAGATTAGCCATAGCATAGGAAGGAATCATCATAACCTCACTAGACCCTTCAAACATAACATAAATCGATTTCCCGTCTTTAGATGGGGTGCCGACGAGCAACCTGCTCTTTTTGCTCACGTCCTCGTCCTCGGCGACCGGCTTGATGTCACCGGGCTCCTTGATATCCGTCTCGCTCTCAGACTCATCAGATAACGCTATAGAAAAACTGCATGGCGCAAGGCCGTACTCAATAAGATTTGTTGCGTCAACATCTATATAAGATTGCACAACCAGAGAGAGCACCTGCTGTAAAACCTGTTTGACAACAGCATTATCGGCACGCCATTTAACGGGGTCCACAAGCATCCACAGCTGCTTGGCCTCGCGACGCAAAACCAGCTTCTCGTCACCCTTTTCAAAACAAACCCTCATCAAATCTTCCGGTTTGTGCGAGTAGATCGCCCTGTCTCTGAGATCATCAAGCGTAACGTTGAAAGTATCACGTATCTTCTTCTCGACACTGTATACCGACTCCTTGTCTCTCAGCTTGGCATACACCTTGTCTTTCTGCCCCTTCACCTCCGCACCAAGTATCAATTCTTTGCCAACCTCATCGCCGTTCACCCATACAGTAATCCGTGCTGAAGCATTCTCTTCGGATAGACCATAAACTTCAGAGGCAACTGCGGTATCCTTCTTCATGTCGACGGCTTCTTCCAGATCAGTTTGCTGCTTGATAATCGGATCCCATACAAATGATGAAGCCTGCATGCTGTACAGACTGTCTAACAAGCGCGATACTTTACCGCCATCAGCACGCGCCATAATCGGCTGACGAATAATCCATTCCCCCTCAACTTGCGCCAGCTGAATAAACAACCCCGAACTCTGTATCTCAAGCCGCGAAGTCATGCCTACATCTCCATGAAGAAGACGGCGTTCTCTTAGCTTTTCAAGCTTCTCAGGAAATATTCCAAGAAACGACTTATGCACAGCCATAATGTCAGTACCGCCAGCGTACATCACATACATCAAATCACCCAGCGGCGCATCATAACCCATAACCACATCTCTGACACCAAGCCTGCTTACCAGCACAACCCTCGCACGGTGATCCAACAAGCCGTAATCCTTTAATGAAAGCCCCCTCGATCTGCGCTGAGCCGGGGTTATGATTTCTTCCTTTGGAATAGATCCGAACAAATTCAGTATGCGTTCAACTTCGCCCTCATCTGCTCTGGCAATCAAAGGGGATTTAATCTGCCAGATTCCGTCCTCTTTGCTGCATGATATATGGAAATCACCCTTCTCAAGAGTAAACTCGAACACCTCGCTCGCGTCAGTGGCAAAGAGTGAATATGTCAGTTCTCGTTTTCTCTTGTCTGATTCGGAACGACGTTCCAAAAACCATATGGCACCCGCCAAAATACAAACTGCCAAAAAAAGATGTAATGTCGTCTTGAATTTCATCGCCTACGTCTCAACCAAACAACAAAACCTATAAACGCAACAATCGAGGGTACGCCCAACACCATCACAACGAATGCTAAGCTTTTTCGCTCAGGAGTCATGCCGAGCTCCAATTTACCAGGCGCCTTGGGCGCGATAGCCATTATCGATTCCCGCTCGACTAACCAGTTCATAGCGCTCATGAAGAAATCAACATTTCCACCAATGCCACCTTTCAACGAGCCATTGGAAACAAAATCGGAATCCCCAATTATCACCATCCTGGTAGGCTTCAATTCAATATCGATGCCTGCCACAGCACCTTTCTCGATTGCTATAGCAACCGGATTAGGGCCGGGCACATCTACACCCTCTTCGTACTTGGGTGGGGTCTGATTCAGGTTCATTTCTTCCCATCCATCCGCAGAATTCGAAGCCAGCACAGTCACTCTCGGGCGATCCGCCTGCGTTCCTTCGAGAAGCGTCTCATCAATAGGCTCTATACAGCGCGGCATATAAAACATTGTCATCAGATTCCGCATTTTTCGAGAGATAGAATGATCTCCGTATTTAGTGACAACAAGTTCGCGGCCACGCAAAGTAAGACCTACTACTACACCTCTGCTGAGGCGAACACCCCACTTAGCAAGGAGCTCCTCCAGCCCCGTCGTTGTCGCAGGATCTATGAGGAACAATATTCGTCCGTTTCTTTCCAGATAAACCGAAATCATTTCAACCTCGGGCCTGGACAATTGTCGGTCGGGCCCAGCAACAACCAACACAGAACAGTCGGCAGGAACCTCACGATGCTCAGCCATGCTCAATACCTTCAGAAGCATATTATCCCGCTTCATAACAATGGCTATACCTGAGTAACCGACCTGTTGACTGAAATCTTCAATATCTCTCTCACCATGACCAGTAATAAAATACACTACCGGAGTTGCAGATTGAGTTATGCTCTGTATGGCTGATGAAAAAGCCATCTCACCCATGAATGCCACTTTCTTGGAAAACGAGGTCTTCCCCCCGGACAACAATGCGCTCACGTCTATATCCGGCGTGCTTTCAACAATATCGTCCAGCTCAACAACCTTGCTTCTGCCCTTGTACTCAAAAACAACCATATTGGGAACTTCGAGTCCATACTTGGCTCTCAATTTTCTCGTTTCCGCCAAGTCACGATTCGGATCAACAAACTTGAGCTTCAGCCTATTATCTTCCAGCTTGGCGCAAGCGTACTCATACTCCTTAAGCAAAAGCCGGACATTAGCATACATGCTATGGCTCTTTTCGAAGAAAGATGTGATTGTCATCTCCCCTTCAAGCCCTTCAAGCAGACCTAGGGTCTTGCCAGAAAGGGAATAAGAAGTCGATCCACCAAGAAAAATCCTGCTAGGTCCATGCCTGAATGCAAGATAGTTCGCCATAACCAGCAATGCCGTAGCAAGCAGAACAGATATAAAGACATTCAGTCCCATGGCTATACGCCAACCTCTCTGCTGCCATATGCTTTTTTGCGCCTTTTTATTCTCGCTCATTATCGCCACCTTCTGGATTCAAGCATCTGTACTGATAGAAACAAAACAAACAGAATTAGAGACACATAGAGAACCACTGGCCTCAAGTCAATTGAACCCATAGCAAAATCTGCAAGATGATCAGTAACCGAAAAGTATTGAACAACCTTGTCAGGACAGAAAGGAATGGTCGGAAGTATCATCGGTCCGGTAATAGGTATAAGTGTTCCGCAAAAACAACATATTGCCGCGACAACCTGATTACGGGTCAACAGCGAGGCAAGCAGACCTATTGCCGTACAATATCCACAGAAAAGAAATATCACCAACGCACTGCCTGCTAATTCGCCAGGATCTATCGCCGCGATACCAGGACTCATAAACTGTAATATGCAAACAGCTCCTAAGGCGGGAATCAATACTATCGTAAGAAATGAAAATGCGCCTAAATACTTGCCTAACACCAACTCCGTCTCCGTCACGGGCGCAGTCAGCAAAGTCTCGAGTGTTCCCGAATGACTTTCCTCGGAAAAAAGCCGCATGGTCACCACTGTGATAAGTATCGGCGAAAAGAACAGTATGGAAATAGTCAGCAGCCCCAGGAGAGGCTCATCACGACCTTCATTATGCAAGACAGCATTCCAAAACATCCAGTTTGACATCAACAGAAAAACTATAAGCACTATGTACGCCACCGGCGATAGAAAGCAGGAAGTCAGTTCCTTGCGCCAAATTGTAAAAAAGTTTCTCATTGAACATCTCCATTTCCGGATGTCATGGAAATAAACACATCCTCAAGGTTCCTTTTCTCCATATTCATCTCTCTCATGACCCAACCGCATATTGATACCTTGCGAAACAATTGCTCACGCACATCAGTATGACCTTCACATTCGCATGTGAACCTGCCCCATCCATCCGCATCCTCCCAGGAAACATTCTCTATGCCGGCAATCCCTCTAAGCTCACCCATCACCAAATGCCTGTCACCCTTTATCTCCACTATAATATGCGCATTCCCCTTCATAAGACCAACCAGCTTCTCAGGAGTATCTGAAGCAACGATCGTTCCGTTGTTTATAATCAGAACTCTTTCGCAAATCATCTCCACCTCATGCAAGATGTGACTGGAAAGTAAAACCGTGTGTTTTTTCGACAGACTCTTGATCAGGTTTCGAATAAGGCGAATCTGATTGGGGTCCAAGCCGATTGTGGGCTCATCAAGAATCAATAGCTCAGGTTCACTTAACAGCGCATCAGCAAGCCCAACCCTCTGCCTGTAACCCTTGGACAATTGACCAATGATCTTCTTGCGAACACCGGTCAATCCACAGGACGTCAGAACGTCGTCTATTCGAGAACGCAATACCCGCCCCCTCAAACCCTTTAGCCTGCCGCGAAACCCAAGATACTCCAACACCCGCATATCCGTGTACAACGGAACGTTCTCAGGCATGTAACCAATACTACGCCGAATATCCAGCGAGTACTTCCTTACATCAAGACCATTAACACGTGCACAGCCACCTGTGGGCGTAATAAAACCAGCCAACATTCTCATGGTGGTAGTCTTGCCTGCTCCGTTCGGACCCAGAAAACCAACTATCTCACCCTGCTTCACTTTAAACGACAAGTCGTCTACAGCTACTGTCCGGCCAAATCGTTTTGTTAAATTTTCAACTTCAATCATAACTTAAACCAAATAACTAGGGAAACCTATATCATCAAACCAGACTATCTTATTTCCTCAGCGACAACCAGTCAAGAATAGGTAAAGTTTTTTACTATGTAAGGGTTTCCCCTACAGACCTGTCAGGGTAAACCCTACAAAAAAAATCAGGCTCCACCCTGACAGACAAACCTGTATCAATCAGCTATTATTCAATCATGTGGACATTGAACAAATACGGAATCATAGCTCTCAAAAGGAATGTAATCAAAGAATCTCACTCTCCTTACTCGTTCCCATACAGTGAGCGACACCTCCAGTGCACCTGGTACGACTCCAGTCTGCGCCCAAAGACCATGATGTCATCAGAAAGCAAAAAGATAACCATCGTGCATCCCGGCCGATGGAACCTTGAAGCCGGACCCGATTTTCTCGATGCTATTCTCGCCATAGGCTCCAGACAGAAAATCATAAAAGGTGACGTGGAAATACATATACACCCAAACGACTGGATACATCACAAACATACTAATGACCCTCGATACAGTAACGTCATAGCTCATGTCACATATTTTCCAGGGACAACTAAGGTTCCTGACACCAATATGATTCATATTGCTCTCAAAGATATCCTCCAGGCTCATCCTCATTTCAGTTTTGACAATATAGATATCTCAGCATACCCATACCACAACATCACAAATACCGTTCCGCCATGCGCATGTGCATTAAAAAAACACCAACTTGAATCATTTGACCTGCTCCTCAATACCGCCGGTCACGCGAGAATCAACCAGAAAACCGACCGTATCAGACAAGCCATGAAGACCAAAGATCATAAACAGGTCTTCTACGAAGAAATAATGTGCGCCCTAGGATACAAGAACAACCGAATCCCATTTCGACGATTGGCGCAACTCATACCGCTCGAGACCATTCAATCCGAATCCAACAATAATTGCACAACCGCATACGCACTCTTGCTGGGTGTCAGCGGACTTATGCCGGCACTGAAGCCCACGTCATGCAGGAACACTCGGTCATTCATTCGCTTACTCTGGGATCATTGGTGGCACATGGAAAACAAATGGTCTAAAAACACCATGCCACGTAAAGCCTGGTGTCTTTCGGGACTTCGCCCGCAAAACCACCCGGCACGCCGGCTCGCCGCCGCAGCCGTTCTTTTTACCTCAAAACCAAGCCTGCTGGAACAAATCGAGAGACTCGACTTTCTCGCACCCGACAAATCTCACAAACAGATCAGTTCACTTTTCGAAAAAGCACAAATGCCGTTTTGGGAAAATAAACTCAGTTTTTACGGAAAAGAACAAAAGAAAAAAGCAACTCTGATCGGGCCTCAAAGAATAGCAGCCATAACCTCTAACGTAATTATTCCATATCTAGCTGCCAGAGATGTCCCCATCGAAAATCTGATTGAATCGCTCCCTCCCGAACAAGACCACAACACCACCCGACAAGTCGCAAATATACTGCTCGGACCAGACCATAACCCCGCATTATACCGAACAGGTCTTAAACAACAGGGCCTAATACAAATCTTTCAGGATTTCTGCCTGAACAATAAAAGCGGTTGCGACCATTGTACACTCGGTAAGGCGCTGGAACACGAATCGGCGTTCAAAATATACCGGGCAGACAAGTAGGGAATGGAGGGGAATCAGCCTGCGACTGATGAATATCGAATGTCGAATACTGAATATCGAATGTCGAAGGAAAGAGGAGTGCAAAGCAGACAACTATTGAGCAATTCTGATGATCTCACCTCTGATTAAATTATTAAGCGGCTTGGTGTCATCAACCCCATCAATGGTCACGCTAAATTCAATATCAACACCTTCTTCGTCAGATACCACCTGATCACGGCCTAAAACAATCTTGTAGCTTCGAAAGGATCCAACAGGGATGTTATAATAATCCACATAGTAATCCTGACCGGCAACGCTCGCAACAAAAGCTACCTTCGACAAGGCCTCAGTACCCCTGTTTTCAACAAACAGTGTGACCTCCGTGTTGCCATCCGCATCCTTACGGACATAAGGACTGCAGGCAACTATATCATAGATACCCGATTTATCACGCTCCTGCACACGCATTACATTCAATATCCCCTCGCCCAACTTGTCATCCCTCCCTGGCGCACCAGCATCATTAGCATTGTCCAAAAGAATTTGAACCGCATCAGTAGCAGTCAATTCAGGACTCTCCGAAAGCAGCCACGCAATCGCACCACTTACGAACGAAGAAGAAAAAGATGTTCCGCTAAAGTCCGACACGCCGCCATCCTCCCCGGCCACACTGATACTGATTCCGGGTGCGGCAATATCCACTTCCGGGCCACGATTGGAAAAATAAAGGTGATTTCCCATGGCGTCCACCCCAGAAACCGCAAGAACACCTTCGTAAGCCGCTGGATACGAAACACCCTCTAGCGCATCATTGCCTGCCGCCGCAACAATAACAACACCATTCGCGACAGCATAATCAACTGCATTCTTTAAAATGATACTGTCGCCCCTGGAACCAAGTGATATATTTATGACTTTCGCACCCCTGTCAACAGCCGCTACAATCCCCTTCGCCAAAGTAAAAGTGTCCCCTTCTCCCCTATCATCCATCACCTGAACACTCAGTATCAATGCGGCAGGTGCAACACCCGACACACCCGCATTATTGCCGGCAATCAACGATGCCACAGCCGTCCCGTGAATACTTCTGTCGCCGCCCGCCACCACAGCATCAGCATCAAGAACGCTGATACGCTCAACCGATGTGTTCTCAAATACAGGATGCTCCAATACCCCCGCGTCCAACACCGCCACAGTCACCCCATTACCCCATGCACCATTCCCGCCGCTTACACCAAGCCACTCCAATGCTCTGTCACCAAATCCCACATAGGACGTAACCGGCAACAACGGGCTTTGAACAGGGTCTTCAGGAATCCTGACATAGTAATTGGACGAGCGGCCAACAGGTGATGGTGACTCTTTCAGCAATTCATCTAGAAGACGAGGATCATCAACCCAGACCCTCACAGCATTCGCCACCCCTAATACATCTATGATCTTGACTCCCTTAGCCCGCGCCAACTCAATAAACGTCGCAAGATCATCAGCATCTCGAAAGCCTAACACATGCTCACCAGGAATAGCCTCCGCATCACGTTTCGGCGCCACTCTCTCCCCAACATCCGCAAGCCCATCTTGTACGGATCCAGAAACTGTCCTTCCCTTGTCCTGCGCCTCAGACACGAATACAAAACCCGACCCAAACTCACCCTCACGAACAGGTAAGCGAGTGGTAACAGGTTCAGAACGATTCGATGACTCTTCGGTATCTTCTCTGCGTAAAAAAAAGAAAACCAACAGCCCAAACGACAAAAGCACCAATATGTAGAATCTTTTTCTCATCTCTATTCACGCTTCTCTCTTCACGCTTCACGTCCCCTAAAACGGAACCTTCAGTTCCACAAACTCGGCTTTAACGCCTTTCTTCTTAAGTAGTCCGGCAACCGCACGAACCCCGAAAACCTCCGTGGCATAATGCCCGGCAAATACAGCATTGATCTCCATCTCGCGCGCAACGTTATACGCACTCAGCTTTGCCTCACCCGACAAGTAGACATCTATCCCTTTTCCTCCCGCTTCGCCCAGCTCATCACTCGCCCCGCCGGAAACAACCGCAACCGTCCGGATTGTCTTCTTGCCAAAATCCATACATCTCAGATCAGAACCTTTCATAATCCGTTTGACCCGATTCTTGAAGCTTTCATACCTGATCGGTTTCCCGAACGCCCCTTCAAATCCCAACTCAACTCCATTATGAAGACCAAATTTCTTTATCTTCTGCAGTCCAAGCGCCTTGCATATAAGTATATTGTTTCCATATTTCGGATGCGCATCAAGCGGCAGGTGACATGCATAGAGCGCCATGTCATTATCCATCAGAAATTTTATCCGCTTATAATTAAGCTCCGTGATCCTCTTAAGCGAGTCGCCCCAACTCAAGCCATGATGACATATCACCATGTCCGCACCACGCTTCTTCGCTTCCTCGAAAAGCTCCATCGACGCATCAACCCCGCAACAGACCCTCTTGACGTCCCCACCATTTTCAACCTGCAACCCGTTGTGCGACGCATCCGGAATCTCCACCGGCATCAACTCCCCATCCAACAACTTAACTATTTTATCAAGCTTCATAACAACAACTCCTCTTGCAATAAGTGTCGAATGTCAAGTGGCAGGTGTCAAGTGGGGAATCAGCCAGCGGGGGATCAGCAGTGGCTGATTAATAATGAATGATGAGGAACCGGCTTCGCTTTCAGCTTCGCCGTGGCAAGCGCTCGCCCTCCATGTCACATTAACCTAGAGCCCATCAGCACAATGCGCAATGCCTCTCCAAAAGCAACTCAACTCAGCCCACTCAGCACTTGACCGCCAGCACTCGACACTTTACTCTATTAATCAAATGCACAACATCACAGTAAAACTCCCCGATGGAACTATAACAGACTGCCCGGCAGGAACAACCGTAGGAACCCTCCTGAAATCCCCAAAAAACAAAGCCGGATTTCACTACATAGCCGCTCGCGTCAACAACGACGTAGCTTCCCTATCATACCCCCTCTCAGTCAACAGCCATATTGAGTTTCTAACGATCTCCCATCCGGACGGCTGGCGCGTTTACCGCAACTCCCTTTGCTTCCTGCTGGCAAAAGCCGTTAACGACCTCTACCCGAAAGCTAACTTCGCTGTAGAACATTCTTTCAACATCGGCCTGTACTGCAGTTTCCAAGACACCAAAAACTCCGAAAACGGCATCACAAAAGACCAACTCTCAGAAATCGAAGCAAGAATGCATGATATGGTAAAAAAAGATTTTCCCATTGCTCGCAGAAAACTATCGTACGAAGACGCCGTAAACAATTTCGAAGCATCAGGACAGACTCACAAACTCAACCTCCTGAAATATCGCAACCCACCACGCGTAGTCACCCATTGGTGCGATGGCTTCTCCGATCTGGCACATGGCCCTCTCGCACCTGGCACAGGCGTCCTGACACAATTCCAGCTCATTCCCTATCCGCCCGGATGCGTACTCCACCTGCCAGAACGCTCTGACCCCATAACAATCGCACCATTTAAAGATCAACCTCACCTCTTCCAGATCTTCCAGGAACACAAAGAATGGGGGCGACTTCAGGAGGTCTCAACAGTCGGCCGCCTTAACGAAATCATCGCGACAGGTAAATTCAGCGGCTTTATTGCCGCCGCCGAAGCATTACATGAAGAAAAAATCACAAAGATCGCTCAAGAAATCGCCAAAGAAAAAAAGGACACCAGACTTATAATGATCGCCGGCCCATCCTGCGCCGGAAAAACGACTTTCGCCAAACGCCTTTCAACTCATCTTGTGGTCAATGGACTCAAACCTCTGACGATATCTGTTGACGATTATTTCGTCGGAGAAAAGGACAACCCTGTCGATGACAACGGAAAACCCGACTACGAGCACATTGAAGCCGTCGACATCGACCTCTTCAACAAAGACCTGCTTAAATTGATCAACGGTGAAGAAATAGAACTTCCTTCGTTCAACTTCAAAAGCAAGAAACGCGAATATCAAGGCGATATGATGCAGATGAACGATGAACAGGTGCTAATCATAGAGGGCATCCATTGCCTGAACCCACGCCTCACCAATGCCATTCCCGACAAACATAAGTTCGGTATATTCATAAGCGCACTTACACAGCTTAACCTCGATACAAACAACCGAATCTCCACCACCGACAATCGTTTGATGAGAAGGCTCATTAGAGACCACAACTTCAGAGGCCATTCCGCGCTGGATACACTGAGATTATGGCCTAATGTACGGGAGGGAGAAAAGAAATGGATATTTCCATACCAACGCCACGCGAACGCAACATTCAACTCAGCACTTGATTACGAACTGGCAGTACTAAAACCACTGATAGAACCCCTACTCATGCAGATCAAGCCCATGCAGCAGGAATATGCCACGTCGAGACGACTAACGGAGTTTCTCCTGAACTTCCTTGGCGCCACAGCCAAGCCAGTACCATCCGACTCAATTCTCCGAGAATATATAGACGGAAGCAGTTTCGAATACTAAGGCCTTTATCATAACCGACAGCTACACACCCGTAGAAAGCAGTGTTTTCAGCACATCTTCCTTGCTCGAAGCATCTAACACCCGCGCCCTGCCTTCTTCATTCAAAGCCCTGCTGATCATCGCCATAAACTGCACATGCGGCGCAGGTACGTCATTTGGCGAAAGTGTAAGAACAATAATGCGTGACGGCTTCCCATCAAGCGCTCCAAAATCAACACCCGACTTTTTCAAGCCCACCGCGCAAACAAGACCATCCACAGCGTCTGAACGAGCATGCGGAATAGCCACACCATGCGCCAATCCGCTGGACATCTGCTTTTCACGCGCCATAAGATCCGCACGCGCACGCTTCACGTTCTTTATCACACCCTGCTTCGCCAGCAGGGATAACAGCTCCTGAATAATATCAGCCTTTGTCGACCCGGCGAGATCGACAACTATGCTCTCACTATTAATATACTGTGACATCGAAGAGGCTTTCCCCTGGTCAACTTTAGACATATCAATAACAGATTTTCGCTCAATCAAAGCTTCCAGCTCACTGGACGACATGCGACCCGCGAGAACCTTATACATCTCCTTTGGCTTCTCACATGCCCTTAAAGCTTCACGCCCCTTCACGTTCAAGGCCTGACTTATCATGGACATGAACTGCACATGCGGCGCCGCCGTAGTCTTAGGAGAGAGCGTCAAAACAATGATGTCAGAAGGTTCACCGTCAATCGCCGAGAAATCAACACCACCCGGCTTAATGCCAACAGCACAAACAAGACCCTTGACCGCATCTGTTCTTCCATGCGGAATGGCTACACCATACTGCATCCCCGTCGACATACTTTCCTCCCTCGCCATAACAGCCTTGCGGGCATCCTCGACATCCTTGATCCGTCCCGCCTTCTTCAGTAACGCAAGCAATTCATCAATGGCATCCTCTTTACTGCTTCCCTCAATGATGGGTTTTAAGACCTTTATCGACAAATGCTTCGCAAGCTGTTTGGAATGAGCTTTTCCTGAAGAGTTGTCATCCTGAATATTACGTCTTATAGCCTGACGGTCTACCGGTTTTTTAAGTTCGTTTAGAAGCTGCTCCAATTCCGCAATGACCTCCAGCATCGCCGTATTCACCAGCGACACATCACTCTTCTTGCATTCAAACACGATATCAGCAGTAGCCCGGCGAACATTCACCACCACAGCATCCTTGCGTAGTTGAAAAAGATCTTCACGGCGATTAAGAAGATGAACAAAGAAACCTTCTCTCTCAAACATCCCCAAAAGCTTCCGCTGCAACAGCTCCGCAGTCTGGTCAGAGGGGAAATTGAAAGTAAGACGCGTCTGCTCCGGCGCTGAGACCGGCTTCCTCAGCCCGGATTTCGGATTGTTGAAGAGCTTCACCAACGCAACAGGGGCAATAAGTGTAGTCACCAAAGTCATCAGAACAACAGCACCAAATATCTCGGAACTTATGTAGCCACTAGAAAGACCCACGCCGGCAATTATAAGGGTAACCTCACCACGCGGCAACATCCCGCATCCTATTCTAATAGCGCCCAACGGATTAAAATTACAAAACAGAGACGGAATCCCGCATCCCACAATCTTAGCCACCACACCAACAACCGTGAAAGCCAACCCAAACAACATAACATCGACGGAACATAGCAACCGCAAGTTCACCATCATGCCCATGACTGCGAAAAACACTGGCACAAGAAATGCGTGAATAGGCCCTAGTTTCTCTCTTATCACATAACTGATGTCCGCCCTCGCCAATGACAGGCCCATGACGTAAGCACCAATGATCATTGCCAGCTTTGCCTCTTCAAAAAGCCCGGCAAGAATCAAAGCAAGCCCAAGCGCCATCACCGCAATGCATGACTTATCCTTAAACCACTTGAGAAGGATACCGATACGCTGCGACGCCATAAGACCAACTACTGTTGCCGAGAGCCAAATCCCTACCGCCTTTACCGCTATAATTCCAATGTGCGCCCAGTCAATTGAACCAGAATCTGACGATGCCGAAATGATACCCAAACTGATGGCTAACAGAATAATCCCAAGCACATCATCAACTACAGCACCCGCCAAGATCGTTACACCCTCAGGCGAATCCAGCTTGCGCCTTTTCGACAACACTCGCGCCGTTATACCTACAGAAGTAGCCGTACTTATTACACCAAGTATCAGACAAGCTGGTGTAAAGAAATCCGCAGATATACCGAATAGCGTTCTCAACAAGATTACTGATGCAAAATTGCCCAGCATAAAAGAGACAGCAACACCACCTATCCCAACAAGCGAGCCAGCAATAGAATACCGCATGAATAATCGTATGTCCGTCTCCAGCCCGACCATAAACAAAAGGACTATGGAGGCAACAGTACATATACCATACAACTCAGGAGATATCGCAAATCCTTCACTGAACAAAGGGAACAATCCATGCTCAAACCCATAAAAAGGAATGCCTCCCAGTAAATAGGGTCCAATAAGAATACCCGCTGACAATTCACCAAGAACGCCCGGCAACTTGAGCTTCTCAAACAGTATATTTCCAAAACGCGCAGCAAACAGAATGATGCCTAACTGAATAACCAACATCATCATCATGTGCGTAATATCAAATTCCATAACAAGACTCCAAACTCTCCAGAAACGGACAAAGACTACATCCAGAAAACAGACTGGTCAAGCCCCAGATGCAGTATGTGTCATACCAATATAAAAATGTCCCCTTGTATCCAATTTAGAAATGTCCCCTTATAATACGCCTCCAAAAGGAGGAGTTATGGGAGAACTAAGAATGAGCATGAAGGAGCG
>JAUUYL010000084.1 GCA_030590485.1 Lentisphaerota bacterium
AGGCCGTTTATCAGCGAGTACACCTCACGCTTTGCCCCGACATCGATCCCTCTGGTGGGCTCGTCCATAATGAATAGCGACGGTTCAGACATCACCCATTTGCCTATAACCACCTTTTGCTGATTGCCTCCGCTGAGATTCTGCGCCAGGTCTTTCTTAATACTGTTGCACTTGATGCAAAGGGACTGTGCCACCTGGGAGGCATGAGTGGCCATCTTCCTGCTGCTCAGGAAACCGAAGATCGACCCTTTCGTGTAGTCGGGAAGCTTCACAAGGCTCAAGTTCGAGAGTATTGTGCTGTCCATGAGCAGGCCTTCTTCGCGTCTGTCTTCGGTAATAAATGCCATCCCATTTGCAATACTTGATTTCGGCGAGCATTTCTTCATTGCCTTTTTGCCAATCACTACTTCTCCGCTGTCGTAATCATCAAGCCCGAACACCATTCTCGCCAATTCGGTTCTGCCAGACCCCATCAACCCGAACAGACCCAGCACTTCGCCCTTGTGGACCTTGAAGCTAATGTCTTTAACGACCCCTGGCTGAGTAAGGCTTTTGACTTCCAAGGCGAGTTCATTTGACAATGAAGACTTTCTTGGCGGGTACATATGATCAATATCTTTTCCCACCATCTTCGATATCATCCGCTGGACCGTGTACTGTTGCTTTGAATCGGCATCCACGACCTGGCCATCTCGAATCACCACAATCTCGTCGGCCAAGTCGAGCACATTGCCCAGATTATGTGAAATATAGAACATAGATTTGCCTGAAGCCTTAAGCCGTGCAATAATTGAAAAGAATTTCTCCGTTTCGCCGGCCGTCAACGACGTTGTTGGCTCGTCGAAAATGATGAGGTCGGCCCCAAGATTCAGGGCCTTGGCAATCTCAACAAGCTGTCGCTGCCCCGGACTCAATCGCTCAACAAGCATATTCGGCGACACATCCATATCCACCATCTCAAGCAATTCAGCAGTCCTTCGGCGGACCTGCTTCTTATCGATAAACGGCAGTTTCCCGATTCTCGGAAACCTGTCGATGAACACGTTGTCACAAATAGACATATTCGTGAACAAATTCAGTTCCTGATGAATAAAGGCTATGCCGGCATCACTGGCCTGGCCCGGATTACCAGGGCTGTACTCACGACCTTTCAGAATCATCCGTCCCTTGTCCTGCGGGACCACACCCCCCATGATGTTCATCAGGGTAGTTTTTCCTGCACCGTTTTCACCAACAAGACCTACAATATGACTGCTGGGAAGCGAGATGGTAACATCCTTGACAGCATAGACGCCAAAAAAGCTTTTGCTTACTTCCTCAAATTCGAATATGTTCCCGGCACTCATACAATACCCCTGATAATCAGACGATTTCGGGTAACATCAATTGCCGCAGCCATGAGAATAATTATTCCCTTGACGATCTGAACCGTGAAGAACGATAGATTCATCATGTTCAGTGAATTGGCAAGCAGCGCAAAGAACAACACGCCAAACAGTGCCCAGTGCACCTTTCCCTTGCCACCGTACAGACTTATCCCGCCTATCACTGCTGCGCCAATAACATCCAGCAGCAGGTCCTGGCCGAGTGTGGGTCTTCCCGCCTCAAGCCTCGCCGAATAAAGAATAGAAGCCACCCCTGCACAAAAACCGCTGAATATATAAGCAATAATGATTACTTTTTGCGTCGGCACACCGGAGACCATCGATGTTCGCACATTTTTGCCAACGGAGTAGAACCACTGTCCAAGTACTGTATGTCTCAGAATGTAGTGCGTGCCGGTTGCAAGTATCAGGGCAATGAAAAACGAATAGGGAATGAGACCCACCTGTCCCCTACCTACCGCCACAAAACTTGCAGGAAGGTGCATTATGTTCTCGGATCTCGTTGCAAAGATCGCCAGACCGCCAAAGAACATCATCGAGATAAGTGTCACCATGAAAGGGGGCATCTTCAGCTTCGCCACCGAAACACCGTTAACCAGGCCCACGAGTGCCCCCACAATAAGCATGACAATTATGCCCACTGGTGTGGCCAAAACACTACCTCCAAGCGGTCCTCCGGTCTCGGCCAATAATGTACCCCAAAGAATATTGTTTTCAAATAGTGCAGGGTCGAGTTCGCTCGTCATCAGCATCGCACCGATGACACTGACAAATGCCATTATCGAAGTCTGCGAAAGATCAAGCCCGCCGACTATCAAGACAAACATCTGTCCTACAACCAGGGCAAACAACGGCCACATGTTAGAAGACACATTGGTGAGGTTTCGCCCCGACGCCATGTGAGGAATGAACAGAGAAAGAACCACGAAATACAGAACGCTCAGATAGAGAACGAAGTTCTCTGAAAGAAGAAAATAGCGAACGAACAACTTGCCTGCCTTCGATAACACCGCGATAAATGTCTCCTGTTTTTGTCCTAAGTCTCAATTTGCAATACAGACACATCTACACCTTTAATCATTCTTCACCTTCGCCTCTTCCAGAAGCCTGCATCCCCACATATCTGATGCGCGTTCGGCCATATTCGCCTGCGTCAGCGCAAAGCCCAGATCGTACATCCATTTCTCAGGCGTCGCCTCTCCGGCCTCTATCGCCTCAATCAATGCTCCAAGCAGAACCTCCGACTCATAATACAGGTCCTGAACACCTGTTGCATCCACATACCCGTCCTGCATCCACCGATAAGCCGTCGTATCGCCATCGACCCCTCCGAGGATAACATGTCCCTCCTCACCTCTAGGTTTCCATTTGCCGAATGACTCCAGAACCGCTTTGATCTGCGGGTACAGAAAATCGCTCGACGTAAAGATAAGACCCACATCCGGATTCGACTGGATCGCCGCTTCCAGATTTGCAAGTGCTGTAGTCGAATCCCACTTGCTCGGCACTTCGATATGAGGCAGAAATATATCCGGATTCGCTTTGAGAATGTTGTAAAATCCCTGTCGTCTCGCCACTGCATTCTTATCACCAAGATCACCGACGACAATAAGCGGCTTAATCTTTCCGCCGACCTTCCTGGCCTCCTCGGCCATATATGCCATCGCCTTCTCACTGATCGATTCATTATCAGATACAACCACCAATGCCGGATTGCTCCTGTTAGACGGCGGACGGTTGAATACCGCTATCGGAACGCCGGCCCGATTCGCTTCGCCCACGATAGTAACCGCGCTTTCGCCATCCTGCGGGATCAACACGATCCCATCAACGCCCTGCGTGATCGCGTCCCTAACCTGCTCCAGTTGCCTGTTGGCATCTTCATTGCCGTTGCGCTCAATAACTCGAATACCTTTGGCCATGAGAGTTTCAGTAATGGCTTTGTGTGAAGCTACCCAGAACTCGGTCTCCAGATCCTGGAACGCAAAACACACCGTCAGCGTACCGTCATCCGAATCGCCCTGCTCCCTGCAACCGGCAATAAACATCACAGCCACGATCGTAACCGTCAAGAATATATAAATAAGCCTCATACTTCTAATACCTCCATTCTGAGCCATAATTATTTCGTTTTCTTCCCTTCCGCGATTTTTAACACTTTCCGAGCACAATACTCGTCCGTTATCAAGACGTCAAGTAGCCCCGTCCGAAGCGCACCGAGAACACTCCGCACTTTCTGCCTGCCCCCGGCTACTCCAAACATCTTCGGAATTTTCCGCAACCGCTCGATGCCTATCGTTATAGTCCTCTCACTGAACTCGGTCTTAAGAAACTCCCCCTTAATGTTAAAAGGTTGGGCCATAATGTCACCGACCCCGCCCAGTTCCTTTGTCCTTCGCACCTGCCTGGCGGGGTCTTCAAGCGAATAAAAAACACCGGTGTACTTTGAGAGCATTCCGATACTCACCATGCACAGATCGATCTTATCCCACCATTGGATCACCTTCTTCGCACTTGGCTCGTTCAGAAGAATATCTTTTATCTGAACACTCTCAACAATCGCCGGGATCAGCAGATAATGGGGTGTTGCATTCAAACGTTCCGCTACCGAAGACGTAATATCATAGGGATTCGGCTGCCTCGCGTTGGCCGCCAGTCCACCAGTAACACTCACGACATTCAGATTCTTCTTATAGCTTCGCTTCAGGTGCGGAATCATCGCGTTCATCGTTCGGCCCCAACTCAGACCTATCGTTAGATTATCCTCCATGCTCTTCATTAGAAAATCGGCTGCACAGGCCCCCAGGTTTTCACAGGTCTCCGCCTCACTGCTTGCCGAGGGGACAACAACGGCCTTGGAAAGACCGAGTCGCTGCTCCAGCTCATCCTGTAACTCAAGAGTATTTACTATCGGGTCCTGTATCCTGAACTCCACGATCCGTTTCTCAACAACCTCTTTGAGAAGGCGTGTTACTTTGACACGTGAAAGGCCCAGCTTCTGTCCGATTTGCTGATGAGTCATTCTCTTCAAATAGTAGAGTCTGGCTATGTTCACCATCATATTGTGTTTTATGTCGTCATCAAACCTGACCATAGCTGGTTGCCTCACAGACATAGCATTCATGTTACCTCAAAGCCATTAGGAAACTCCGCACTCAACCGGCACTCTTCCCGGCCGAATGTTAGCTGGAAACATCTGAAAATTAAAGGCTTTTATTTGATCATCTCTATTCATATTTCAGCCCCCTTATGCTTCGTGACAATATATATCCCAGCCGAGATACTTGCCCAAAGCCTCTTCGATAACCTTTGCGCTATTCGACCGGTTCATCGCAACGTGGTGCTCGAAGCCGTTCACACAGATATAATCCGTCATCTTCTGCAAACCCGGAACTCTGCACACCGCTATGCCGCCATGCATCTGCACCGGATCATCCGTGAACTCTCCCTCACCTACATACGCTTTGATTCTACCCTTCGTATCATCTGTCGATATTTTTGCAAACGTCATAGGGCCAGGCGCAACATTCGCTTTTAGCGCCCCGAAACATCTGTCTGCACCAAGGCTCGCACCAATAATATCAAGGTTCGATATCTCGGGCTTGCGCCCGATAAAACTTTTCGGGTAGTTCGAACAATGTACGCAGATGCACTTGTCACGATCATCATCATAGTTGTTGTTCCAGTCCAGATAACCTGAAGGTTGTCCGGAAGCTAAATACAAGGCATACATAGTCAGCGCCCCCATAATGTCGGTCTCACACGCACTTGGCTTGCCTTTCTCCCCCATCATGCTCATCGTTAGGCACGTCGCACACCCGTAATTCTCCTGTATCGAACTCCAGCATTGTATCGCCGTTGCATCACAGTGATTATTTTCGACCCAATTCTCGATGACCAGTGACAGCCGTGCGGACTTGGCAATGTTCTCAGCAGGAATGCCTTTCGGAATAGTGCCATAGGCCTTGATCTCTTTAATCCTCTCGACAACCTTCTTATTACCCTCGCTCAGTTTCTTAGCGGCAAATATAATCTCTGAAAGGTCCACCACAGATACCGTGATCCCTGAAGCCTGCAAAAGCTTCTCACTAAATCGAACTGTGTGAAATGCATCCGGCCTCTGACCGATGGCACCGAGCCTCGCTGTTGATACTCCCTTAACCACTCGGCAGACTCGCGCAAAGTAATCGATATCATAAGCGAACTGGTTACTATTTATGGAACAACTGTGAAGCGTAGTATTGGTGAACTTGATCCCCTGCTGATACAAATTGTTGCATACCGACAGTTTGCCGCAGAATGAGTCGCGCCTGTGTTTTAGATCAAGCATGGAAACGCTATCGTCGCAAGCCTGCACCATAACCGGCACATTCAGCTTGGCCCCGTCGATCGCCTGCACAACACCCTGCTCATCACCGAAATTCGGCAAGATGACCAGTATCCCGTCGATTTTATCGCGGTTCCTGCTGAACAGTTTTGCGCACTTCTGCGCATCTGAATAAGTCTCTATTGCACCGTTCGGCGTGGCTTTCTCCGGCGTAATAACGTAGTCATACCCCAGCTTCTCCAACTTTTCCAGAATTTGTTTTCTGCCACCGACAGCCAGCGATGCAGGGAAAAACCCCCGTGTCGAGACTATCACACCAAATGTTATTTTTCTGTCCATCTCCAATACTCCACATAGACAACATTACTATCCCATGTCCGGCGGATACACTTTCTCCGGCGGATTCCTGCGTTTCGGCCGCTCGATCAATTCAATCGTTGTCCCTATCAGTTCTTCTGTATCGATATAAGCATAATGACCGTCATCATCCGGACCGAACCCTGCACCATCCTGTGTCATCGCCATGCCTGCATCCTCAGCTTGCTTAATGGACTCGGCCATATTCTCGGTGAGTACCCCAAGATGATGAACACCGTAACCATGTTTATCCACGAACTCCTTATAGACCGTATCCCCTTCCAGCGGCTCGATCAACTCGATTCGCATATTGCCCGCATTAGCCAGAGCGACGCGCATTTTGTACTCAGCCGGCTTGCCATTTCTGGTCATGCGCTTCACTAACGGCTTGCCATATGTATAAAAGTTCCACGGTCCGATACCGAACACGTCCCAGAAATTTTCTACTGCCTTATCAATATCCGGCACAATTATGCATATCTGAGCTATATCGTGAATCGGAAAATCTGCTTCTTGTTTCTCGCTGTCCATCTGTATCTATCCTCATCTCCTATGTTAAAATTTATCCCGGTCTCGCGATTCTGTCATTTCAGACAGCGACCAGCGGGAGCGGGTTTTGCCAACCATGCAAAACAGAAAAAGTGGCTATGCCACCTCACGCCAGAAAAACCGCCTTGAGCACCTTGCCGGCAAACGCCAGTTCCACACCTTTCTCGAACTGCGATAATTCGAACCGATGACTTACCAACTTCTCTCCGTCGAGTTTGCCCTCAGCCAGCAATTCAAGCGCCCTGCGATGGTGTCGTGGTGCCATTGTTGTCGTCCCAATAATCTGAAGTGCGTTGTAATGAATAATATTTGTATCAATTCCTGGTTTTGACTGCTCCTTTGGCAGCCCTCCGAACAAAAGCACGCGTCCACCCTTTTTTGCCATTTCAACCGCCTGAACCTGCGTCTCAGGTATAGGATTGGCCGTGATAATCACTTCTGCACCTTTGCCGTCAGTAAGCCGCCTTACCTCTTCAACAATGTTCACTTCACTTGTATTCACAACATGATCAGCCTCGAAAAGCCGCGCAAAAGCAAGCCTGTCTTCATTCACATCCGCACCGATCACGCACTTGACGCCCTTAGCCTTGGCCAGGGCTATATGGATGCACCCAATCGGACCGGTCCCGAGGACAACTACCGTATCGCTTTTGCTGACCTGCCCTTTCTCCTGGGCATTAATGCACGACGATATAGGTTCAGCAATCGCCGCGACCGCTGGATCAAGCCCATCCGGTGACAGGCAGATCGTCCCAAGCCTCAGCGCCTCCGCTGGTAACGCCATGTATTCGGCGAAACCGCCCGGCCACGCCTGAGCAAGCTCACGATAATTTTCACAGAGTTCGTAATGCTGCCTCTGACAGAACTCACATTTACCGCAGTAAACTAGCGGTGCAACCGCCAACATGTCCCCTTCGCAATATTCACCTTCATATTCCGGACCAACCTCGCAAACCCTTCCACTTACCTCGTGTCCGATTATCCACGGCAAAGTCACATTGCGATGCCCGTTGCGAAGCGTCCGCAGATCCGAACCGCAGAGACCGCACGCATGAACACGTATTACCAAACCCGCTTTGGGACATTGCGGTTTCTCGACCTCCTTCAGACCATAATCCATAGGCGCGTTGACAACTACTGCCTTCATCATTGACTTCATTTCCTATTGCATACCTGCAAGCAGTTTATCCTGCATCTTCCTTAATCTGTAAACAAAAGTCGATTCATCGGGTGCGAAATTAGCCTCCGTCATGATTTCACCAATGCCGATATCCCTCAAGGCCTTACCTCCTGAAGCTATTCCAAGAGGTATAGCATTCTTCGCCGCTGCATCCTCATACCGATAAAGATATCCCCTGATGTCACTTCCGCCGATACCTTCTACCTTTTCACCTGCCTTGATATCCCGCTTGGAAACACACACCACTTCGCTGCAAAGCTTATCACTGGCA
>JAUUYL010000022.1 GCA_030590485.1 Lentisphaerota bacterium
TCGGACAAATACCTTCAGAACAGGAAATCTTCCTCTTCTGAAGGCCTCTTCTCTCCTGCTCTGCGTTCTCGGGCCCTCGAGGCGGGGACGCCGGGCGCGAAATCCTTTGCAACGCAAAATCCTCAGGCCAGCTCTTTACTTGATTTTTAAAGCAGAGTTGTCTATTTTAGTTGCGATGCAGCCTAAGCAGCCAAATGCAAAACCTGAGCGAATAAAGTCGCTGGAGTGGTTTAGTTTTCTTTTTACAACTTTTGCCATAATCCTCTTCGCCGTAGCGGTCTTTCTGAACCACTCATATCACGTCACTTCCCTGAAATCAATGAACGCAGAATTGCTCGAGGATTTCCACAAAGCGGCGTCTTCCCTGAAGCTTACGATCAGTGATCGCGAAAACGAGCTCATTAACATTATCGACCTCAACGTGATCAAGCAGGAAGGCATGCCCGACGTAAGCGTCTATACAATAATAGAAGCGAGCATGGTCGAGCGCTCTGCGTTGACCATGAGTAATGACATACGTCTTCGCGCTGAACTGGATAATCTCATAATAAGCAACAGTTTTCAGCTTGCCTCGAATCTAATGAAACAACCACGGGAAAATATACCGCCATTGCCACCGTCTAACGACATTCGCATTCCAGCTCATGTGATTCCTTCTTTCCTTGCACCCGCCATAACCTCTCGCACCCCCAATCATGAGGCATGCCGGGAATCTTTCATAATGGGTCTTTCGGCATTGGACAAAAACAACATATCTCTTGCTACAAAGCATTTTTCGGTTGCGGAACTGATCCCCCCTGACGACGAAGAAAGCCGGCGAATAGCACTCTGGTCGCACACGCATCTTATCAAGCAAAAGAACACCAAAAGTCTAGAGCGGCTCCACTACCTGCTTTATCTTATGTTCGAAACATCCGACACGCTTGCAGCGCATGTCACGGATCATCTTGAAAGCATTTTAAGAGATAAATTCCCAGACTATGAACAGCATAAGACAGAAAGTAAGTCTATGTGGTCGCTTGCCAGCAACTTGAATGAGAGAATCAGAGACAACCCCTGCCCCATTCGCATGATTGCAGGAGGCAAAATAGTGTCTTCCGTCTCACCCGGCATCCTAATCGTCTTCAAGGTAGACCTGGCAGGGCATTTGCCAGACGCGCCTTATATGCGGCTATCAAGAGACAGAAATGACAGTTCCGAGCCAGAATTGGAATTACCCTTAAAGTTTCTACCTGGATATAAGCTATGGATCGCGCGCAATACATTTGAGATTCAAGCCTTGTCCATCAACCGTCAATACCTGGTCATCAACATCCTGCTTGCTGTTCTACTAATTCTAATTGTTCTCTTTACAGCTGGAACAGTTCGGCTGATACGGGAAGAAAACGATTTAGCGCGTCTTCGGTCGCGATTTGTGGCCACAGTATCTCACGAGCTCCGGACGCCTCTTTCATTGATTCAACTTTACTCCGAGACTCTTTTCAAAGAGAGGGTTGATCCGGCAAAGCGGAAGGATTACCTGCAAACTATAGTTGCTGAGACGCAGCGATTAACAGGATTGGTCAACAATGTGATCGATTTCTCCCGGCTGGAAAATAAGGGTGAGACATTGACATACAGTTCCAACAACATTTCGGAGTTGTCTTGGAACGTGATACAGGAATTCAAATATCGTCTTAACATTGAAGGCTTCCGGATAAACGTGAATATTCATCCGGACGTAAAAGCCAATATCGACCCGCAAGCGTTCTGCCGTATATTGTTCAATCTGCTGGATAACGCGATCAAATACTCTGAAAAGGAAAAGTACATTGCACTGGACCTGACGCAAACTGAGAAATCGGCCATCATGAAGATCACCGATCACGGAATGGGCATTCCTGTTGACGCAAGGCAGTTTGTTTATCTAGACTATTACCGTGTTGACGATCCGCGTGTAGCATCACAGCGCGGTAGCGGAATTGGTCTTTCTGTTGTAAAGCAATTGCTTCACAATATGCACGCCACTATCGAGATGGATAATGCCGAACCGAACGGAACAACATTTACAGTCACGATTCCTAGAGAGATGAAACGGGAACAAGATAAGACGGAGGCATGATATGAGAGTTCTCGTTGTAGATGATGAAAAAGCGATGGTCATGGCGCTGATTGACAATCTGGAATGCGAAGGTTACGAGGTTGATTCAGCTTCTGGCGGAGAAGATGCTTTAGCCTGTCTTGCGGCGCAGGAGTATAGCCTGGTTATTCTTGATGTGATGATGCCGGACATTGATGGTTTTGAAGTCGTGAAAAGAATGCATTCCGCGGGCAATAACACGCCGGTTATTTTCCTGACCGCCCGATCTGTTGACGAGGACAAGATACTGGGCCTTGGGTTGGGCGCTGACGATTACGTTACCAAGCCATTCAACCTGATGGAGCTTATGGCGCGGGTAAAGGCTGTTCTGAGACGCACTACTGTTTCGGCTGCCGACGCATTCTCTGAAAATGACCAGACCCTGTCGATTGGTGACGCTGTTGTTGATTTTGCTGAGCAGGAGATCAAAACACCTACAGGAACAAAATCGCTGGGAAAATACGAGTTGGCGATTATCCGGCTTATGGCATCAAAGCCCGGCAAGGTATTCTCACGAGATGACCTTTTGAGAACGATATGGGGGGTTGACGCATACCCATCTAACAGGACTATCGATAATTATATGGTGAAGATGCGCAAGAAGATCGAACCAGACCCACAGAAGCCGCGCTATCTTATTTCGCTCTACGCATCCGGCTACAAACTGCTGCTTGATTGAGAGGTCACGGGAAAGCCGGAATCCCTCTTTTTGGCACTATCGCGTTCTCATGTTTCGTCATTATCTAATTGAAGTCTGCGGATTATCTGCTAATTTGGCTCCCTTAATGGAGATAAATACAAGATGAACGAAGCAGAATTTGACAAGAAAATATTCGAAATTCACCAGGCGGGCAAAATTACCGTCACCAATAAGATTCCACTGGAGACAAGGGATGATTTATCGATGGCCTATACGCCAGGCGTTGGAAAACCATGCATGGCGATAAACGCGGATGTTTCTCGCGCGTATGAATTGACGATTAAAAGCAACACGGTTGCGATAGTCAGTGACGGCACAGCAGTGTTAGGCTTGGGCGATATTGGTCCTGAGGCGGCGATGCCGGTGATGGAAGGCAAGGCGATGCTTTTCAAGTCGTTTGGTGATGTCGACGCCTTCCCTATTTGCCTGGACACGAAAGACCCGCAAGCGATCATTGACACCTGCAAATATATCGCTCCGACCTTTGGCGGTATCAACCTTGAAGACATATCTGCCCCGCGTTGTTTTGAGATTGAAGACACGCTTAAAAAGGAACTTGATATACCCGTATTCCATGATGATCAGCATGGAACTGCCGTGGTTGTTCTTGCCGCTCTTATAAACGCGCTCAAGATCATCGACAAAAAAATGGAAGATCTAAAGGTCGTTGTATTGGGCGTGGGTGCGGCCGGGGTTGCATGCAGCAAGATGCTTATGGCGAGCGGAGTTACGCAAATCATTGGTTGCGACCGGAAAGGCATCATTCATGAGGGTCGAGCTGAAAATATGAATTATATGAAAGACTGGTTTGCGGAAAACACGAATCCCGACGTGATTCAGGGGGGCATGGAAGATGCGATTAAGGGTGCTGACCTTTTCCTTGGTCTTTCCGGCCCAGGTCTTTTCAAGAGAGAGTGGATTGAGCTTATGGATCGTGATCCTGTTCTTTTTGCTATGGCGAATCCTGTGCCGGAGATCATGCCGGAAGAGGCGGCAGGCAAAGCGCGCATCATGGCTACCGGCCGTTCGGATTTCCCGAATCAGATTAATAATGTACTTTGTTTTCCTGGTTTGTTTCGCGGGGCTCTTAACGTAAGGGCTAGTGATATTAATGAGGAAATGAAGATGGCGGCTGCGCGCGCTATTGCAGAATCGGTAAGTGATGAAGAGTTGTGCGAGGACTGCATTGTTCCGAGTGTTTTCAGCGAAACTGTCAAGGAGCGAGTCCCTAAGTATGTTGCTGAAGCTGCAATCAGCTCGGGCGTAGCCAGAAGCTCTTGATTATCCGTTTTGTTTTCCCTATATATACAGCATGCATCGTTTTTCGTACATTCTTCTATTGATACTGCTTTGCTCTGCGGGCTGCCACGGCATTAAACCACCGCGGAATACCCGTTATATTGAGCGTGAAATACAGACCACTGGATATTGCAAATGTGGAAAATGTTGTAATTGGAAGCGAAACTGGTTGTTTCGCCCTATTTTCACTAGCGGCCCAAACAAGGGACAACGCAAGATTGTCGGCATGACAGCGAGTGGAGCCATGGTCAAGCCTGGCACTATAGCGGCAGACACTTCCGTATATCCGTTCGGCACGATAATGTACATTGATGGATATGGGTACGGGCGTGTAGAAGATCGGGGCGGCGCCATAAAGGGGCAACACATTGATCTTTATTTCAAGAGCCACAAGCAGGCCTTAATATGGGGACGCAAGAATAAGACTGTCAAAATATGGATCGTCAGCAAGTAAAGTCTAATGGGCAGGAAATCAACCTTCATCCTTGGCAATAAAGTTTCTTAATGGTATGGTTTGCAATTGTGAAGATTGTAATGATTGTCACAAGGGCTCGATAATGTGCCTTCTAAGCATTGGGAAGCAATATATATGTATTTAGACTATTATGGCTTTGAGGAGTATCCGTTCAACATAACACCGGATCCTAAGTTCCTCTATTTTTCACCCCATCATAGAGAGGCTTACGATCATCTCATGTATGGCATCAATCGCCGCAAGGGGTTCATCGAGCTTACTGGCGAGGTGGGCAGTGGCAAGACTACACTTATACGAGCGGTGCTTTCAGCTCTTGAGGAAGATGTGGAGACGGCATTAATCGTTAATCCTTCTTTAACGGGAACACAGCTTTTGCGAGCGCTTCTGCACGACTTTGGGCTTGAGGTAAAGGGGCGGGACAGACTCAGTTACATCGAAACGCTCAATCAGTTTCTTCTGGAAAAAAACCGAATGGGCGTGAATGTTGCCTTGGTGATTGATGAAGCGCAGGATCTTACTCCTGAATTGATGGAGCAAATCCGCCTGCTCTCAAACCTTGAGACTGACCAGCATAAGCTTATCCAAATGGTCTTATGCGGGCAACCTGAGTTGAAAACACGTCTTGCAAGAGCTGATTTACGGCAATTGAGACAGCGAATTACCGTTAGATACCACCTGCCTCCCTTGACAAAAGAAGACACGATGATGTATATTATGCATCGCCTCAGGGTTGCTGGGTCTGATGGAACGGTGGTATTTGATTCTGATGCCATTGATGAGATATTTAAATATGCAAAGGGCGGACCCAGATTGATCAACGCCGTTTGCGACAATGCTTTACTAGCGGGGTATGTAAAAAAAACGAGACGCATTGATCTTGAATGTGTTAATAAAGCAATTCATCAATTGGAGGGCGGTAGATGAGCCTGATACAGGAAGCCTTAAAAAGGCAGCAAGAAGACGGTGACGAGGAGAACAATAATGAGAACGTTGCGACTACACCTGTAGCGCCTGTTTCTAATGATGGTGCAGCAAAAGAGATTTTACCCGGCATCAGCGCTGCGCCCCCGCCGATTGCCGGTGACAGCGTAACAGAGCCGCCGCCTATCGAAGAGAATGCAGCCGACACGCCTCCTCCTCCGCCTGCCGCTTTGGCCGAGCCTGCGAAGGAAGAAAAGCCTGTCGATCCGCCGCCAACGCAAACACCGATTCTCAAGTCAACAAAAGCGTCCAAGAAACCCAATCCGTTGCTTATCGGCGTTCTTGTCCTGGCAATAATATTTATTGGACTGAAGGTACTTAAGAAACCTGCCGCAGAAAATGATGGCAATGATCCAGCTATCGAAGCTGGAACGGAAGAAACTACCGTAGTCGAAGATACTGTTACAGCGCCAGTGGAAGAAGCTGTAATCATAACTCCGGAAGAATTGGTTGACAAAGTTGTCGAAGAGATCATTGAGGAACCGCCGGCAGTCACAAGCACAGGACCAAAGAAAATAGAATGGCCGCCACTTACCCTTACAGCCGTAATGGGCAAAGGTAAAAAGGGATCAGCGGTGATTAACGGAGAAATGTACGGGGTTGGAGACGATATTGCCGGCGTAGTATTCGAAAGTGTTGGCAAGAATTCCATTAACCTGAAGTACAAAGGGGAATCCCGTTCTCTAAGAAGAGGTCAGACAATATACTAACATACGCATTGTCAGGTCATCTCATGATCCGCATCAGCGGCGATAAGCTCTCCTGCCTTCTCGATAGCTTTGTCAAATTCAACGGGCATGCACATATAAAAATGACATCCCCGTTTTGCCAGTGATTCAACATCTTTGCGCAAGTTGACATCAAATGGATTCATCACCACCACCAGAGCATCTCCACCCAGAAGCTCAAAGGCTACAGCCCCTCTTGACTTCATAAATGGAAGCGGCAAGCATTTGACTGCATCAAAATACAGGTCGTGGCTGGCAAGAGATACAACCGGAGCATTGGATTCGGTTGAGATAGTAGCCAGGATTTTGTCCAGACCTTTGAAGCCCATGGCCTCCAGAACATGCAGTACGGATATTGTGCCTTCGCCCTCCCCTGCAGACATCTCAGTAAGATCCTGCACAACTTTAGAGTATTCCTCCTGAGTCAGGTGATTGGACTCCATAAGATTCCATGCAAACGACAACTCATCTGCCATGCTGAACCCCGACACGACCACGTCAGCCTCAGATGTTGCCCCGGATGGTTCGGTGGCGGATGCCGCAGATTCAGATTCGCCTGCCAGCTTAACGATTTTGACTGCAATCTCCTTGGCTCTGGGATCCTCGGCGGCATACTGATTAAGTTTTTCCAACAGATTGCCCGCACCTTGAGCGTCCCCCTCCTCCAGCATGACCTCGCCAAGCTTGATCAGATTATCTTTAGCCCTTGAGAGGTCTCCAATCTGCGCATAGGCATGCGAGAGAGCTTCAAGTGATGCCCTATCGTTCGGCATTGCCTCGAGAATCTGCTCGAAGGCGGTTATTGCTGTCATGATTTCTGATTCGTCAGTCTTGTCGGCCATAGTCTTTAAGCTCCTCATCAAAATGTTCGGATGCTGTAGTATGTTGCAACAGCAGATAAAAGTTAACTCTGCCACCATTTCCAGTCAAGCATATTCCTTTCAGCAAAATGACGTCGCAAATAATCACTGATTTTAAACTGTTGTACTTCCACTACTTGCTTGACAGTAAAAATGCGTGCATTCATAATAGATGTGATGAATAGAATGACCCCGACAATTGATGCTCCTGCAAAAACATCAACAGACTTGCACAAGGCGGATCGCGCGTGGTGTTTCTTGCGGACAGAATTCCTTGCAGAAGGAACGGAGTAGTCTATGCACCTTGAATACTGGGGACTAAAGAAACAGCCGTTCAACAATGTTCCTGATCCCGAAATGTATTTTGACAGGCACCAGAGTGTTGGCACCGCCGTCAGAGAGGTGCGTTGCGCGATTGACGAAGGCGATGCAGTTCTCGCTGTAGTCATAGGCCCCGCCGGAGCGGGCAAGACAATGAGCATCAGAATCGTCCTGGATTCGATTGACAAGTCTAAATACAATATAGCATTTGTGACTAATCCCGACATGACGGCCCCTCAGTTACTTCGCGAAATCATAGGGCAGCTTAAAGGCGAGGCGTGCGAGGAGCGGCTTAAAGATGCGCTCCTGGAGGAATTCAGCCGACTGCTCACTGAAACGAGTGATCAAGGCAAAAGAACTCTGATCTTTATTGATGAAGGCCACGTGATCAAGGCGCATAATCTTGACAACATCCAGATGCTTACAAACATGCAGGATGACACTCAAAACCTGTTCACTATTATTCTAGCCGGTCAGCCGGAACTGGGTAAGCACCTTGAAGACCCCAAGAGAGCCAATCTTTTTCAGCGAATTGGTGTTTATTGCCGAATAGAGGGTATAGATTCCTCTGCTACGATGCAGGATTACATAAAGCACAGGCTTGTGTGCGCGGGGAACCCTCCGGAGAAAGAGATTTTCACCGACGGCGCAACTCAAGCCCTCTGGAAAATATCTGAGGATGGAATTCCAAGAATCATCAATAAGATCTGTAAGCTTGCCATGAAGACCGCCGAGACCAGCAAACTTGACCAGATAGATGAGAATATTATACAGGCGGTAGGTTCACGTTTCGCAAGATCATATTCCACGCCAAAACAAGCGACACCTTCCAACATACCAGAGGTACAGTCTCTTGCTGACCACCCGTTTAAACATTTTTCTAAGGAAAACGCATCCGCAGACGATGCCACTGAGATACTCAAAGATAAACTAGTGCCTCAGGAAATTGCGCCAACCGATGAAGATACCGAAAAGTGCATACCGGAATTCGAGCAAACCTATCACGTGATGCATAAGCGCGAAAAGCTCTCGGGACAAGATCTCGAAGACTTGGCAAGCCGGCTTGCGACACAGCGAGTTGAAACAATGAGTCAAGTCAGCGATCCATTTGAAGCATGGGAAACGGCAAGGGCTGATATTCTTCAGCAAATCAAAAAATCTAACATGGCGTCCACCAATAAAGAGGCATAATTATGGCTGCAAAAAAGCATAAAAAAACAGCAGGCAAGATATCTGACATACTTCTCAAACGGAAAATGATTGACGAACCCACCCTCTATAAGGCCGAAAAAGAGGCCAAAGAAGATGGAATGCGTCTTGAAAAGTACCTTATAGAGAAGAAACTGGTTAAAAGCGAAGAAATGACATTGGCTATCGCGGAATACCTCAAGATGCCGCCCATGTCGCTTGCACATTTCACCCCCGATCCAATGGTGCTGGAAAAAGTACCCATGAATATTATTTCAACCAGGCTTGTTGTTCCAATAGCCCGCATTGGAAAAACAATTACAATTGCTCTCGGCGACCCCTTTGATTTAATGGCAATAGACGAACTGGCCACCAGCACCGGAATGACGATTATCCCTGTAGCCGCCCCGGAGGATCAGGTGCAGGCAATCATCACCAAGCTGACAGCGCAATCATCTGCCGGCATCAAGATGGAAGAAATAATGGGCGATGACGGTGAAGTCGAAATTATGGATGAGCAGGAAGAGGAGCAGAGTCTTGACCAGATGCTGGAAAGTGCCGAGGGCGCACCAGTCATTCGAATGGTAAACATGATGCTGGTTGAAGCTTTGCGCACAGGTGCCAGTGATATCCATATCGAGCCAATGGAAAAAGAAGTGAGACTCCGGTATCGTATTGACGGCAAGCTGGTTGAACGGCCCGGCCCGCCGAAAGCTGCGCAGAATGCGGTCATCTCAAGGGTCAAGATCATGTCCGACCTGGACATTGCCGAACGACGGCTCCCTCAGGATGGACGAACACACATCAAAGCGCTTGGCAAAGAAGTTGACCTGCGTGTCAGTATTCTCCCGACCGTTCACGGAGAAAAAATAGTTATTCGTACTCTGGACAAAAGTACTCTAATGGGTGGCGTTACAGACCTCGGACTGGATTCGGTTTCCCTTAATGCATTCCAGTACGCGCTCGCCCAGCCTAACGGCATTATTCTTGTCACAGGCCCAACAGGTAGTGGCAAGACCATGACACTTTATTCGTGCCTGCAGGACGTAAACCAGCCGGACACAAACATCATAACCTGCGAAGACCCTGTTGAGTTCCAGATTCCAGGCTTAAATCAGGTGCAGATCAAAGCTGACATAGGTCTGACATTCGGAGCGACGTTACGTTCAATATTGAGGCAGGATCCTGACGTTATTCTAGTCGGCGAGTTGCGTGATCAGGAAACGTCACATATCGCCATTGAAGCTGCGCTGACGGGGCATTTGGTTCTGGCAACACTTCATACCAACAATGCGCCTCAGGCAATAACGCGTCTAACTGATATGGGGATAGAGCCTTTCATGCTTGGCGCGTGTCTTGTGCTTGCGCAAGCCCAACGACTTTATCGCCGACTATGTCCTGCATGCAAAAAACCCATCACGCTGACGCCAGAAATCCTGGAAGCAAACGATATCCCTGCCGGTTATTTTGACGGAGCCAAAACTTATACCGCCGCCGGATGCCCTCGCTGCACAAGAGGATACAAGGGACGAGGTGCCGCCATGGAGGTACTGTTGGTGACAGATAAAATCAGGGAAGCAATCTTGCGTGATGCTAACGCGATGGAGCTTGCTGAACTCGGTAAGGAAAACGGAATGCTAACTCTTAAATATGCCGGCCTTGCGCGCGTTAAGGAAGGAACCACCAGCCTTGAAGCCGCACTTGAAGTAACGGGCGGTTAACGCGACAATTAATATATAGTAAATAACTGATGATACGGGGAGAAACAACATGAGTCCGATAGTAACAAGTGGCGGTTCCGCTACAGTTTCAGCATCATCGTCCACAGCAAAAGATAAAAAGAAGGCTACGCCGAAGAACATTGCGGGCAAAAGAATACCTGGTGCAAAGAAAATTGTTGGCACACTGCTCCCTGGATTTTCACGTCAGCTGTCAGCCATGCTGTCGGCAGGCATGCCCATAGTAACCTCTCTCGAGGCGCTCGAGGAACAGTGTGACAACCCGAATTTTGAGCCAGTTATTGCTCGCGTCAAAGCAAACATTGAAAATGGTGCTGCTTTTTCGGAGGCACTTCGTCAATTTCCTTCAGTATTTGATAGCCTGTACTGCAACATGGTAAAGGGCGGTGAAAGTGGTGGCCAGCTGGCTGAGACCATCGCACGTCTTGCAAGCTTTCTGGAAGCCAGCGCCAAGCTCAAACAGAAAGTCAAGTCGGCCATGATGTATCCCAGCATTGTCATGTGTATTGCATTTATTATAGCCGGCGGCATGATTGTTTTCATCGTTCCGGTTTTTGGCGAAATGTTCGCGGACTTCGGCGCTGACCTTCCCGGCCCTACTCAGGCTCTACTCGATGTAAGTAATTTCTGCACAGACAACGGCCTATTTATGATTACACTCATTAGCGGTATTATCTTTGCATTCAAAAAATACCAAAAGTCGGCCTCAGGCGCCTTCGCACTTGACGGCTTGGCGTTAAGGATTCCGGTCTTTGGCGATCTTAACAAGAAAGTTGCCGCATCACGCTTTGCCAGAACATTTGGACAGCTTATTCGCAGTGGTGTACCTATCCTGAATGCTTTAGATATTGTTTCCGGCGCCACGGGAAATCTTGTTGCAGGAAAGATTGTCCTCCAATGCAAGGACGCAGTCGAGAAAGGTGATCCCCTCTCAAGCGCCATGATCAACCAAACGGTATTCCCCTCTATGCTTGTGAGGATGCTTCAAGCCGGAGAGAAAACAGGCAAGATTGACGAGATGATGGATAGTATTGCCGACTTTTATGACGATGAAATCGAAGCTATGCTTGATGGTCTCACATCATTGCTGGAACCATTACTCATGGTCTTCCTCGGCGTTATTATTGGTGGAATCGTAATCTGTATGTTTCTTCCTATATTCAAAGTTGGCGAGGTCGTCCAAGGAGGATAGAGGCTTTATCAGCTTCAATTGCCTGGATTTCCGAATGTTTTCGGAAATCCGGGCCTTGTATCAGCCCACATAGCTTGCAACTCGATAACCGCAGCACTCTAACTCAATGCGTGCATAGCATTCTCGTTATTCTGCAATCAGATTTGAGAATTATTTCCTTTACATACCTTTTCATGAAGGATAGATTCACCTCAGATTCTCAATTATAAAAATGGACTCCGCGAAATATGGCAAAGATACTGTTAGTTGACGACGAACCGAGCATACTAAGCGTACTCAGCACTCTCCTTAAAGCCGAAGATTACGAAGTTGTTCCTGCACTTGGGGGCGAGAAAGCTCGCGATCTTCTCAATTCTGAGGAATTTGACCTCATGCTGTCCGACATCAGGATGACACCTGTCGACGGCATGGCTCTATTAAAGCTCGCAAATCAGGGGCATCCGTCAATGCCGGTCATCATGCTGACTGCCTATGGTTCTGTCGAAACAGCCATTGAGGCATTAAAGCTCGGGGCTTTTGATTATATTACCAAACCTTTTAAAGTTGATGAGCTCTTGATAACTGTCCAGCGTGCATTTGAATACAATCAGGCCATCACGGAAAACAAAAGCCTTAAAGCACAGCTGGGAACCAGATATCATTTGGAAAATATCATTGCCGAGAGTCCGTCCATGCAAAATGTTTGCGAAATGATTAAGCGCGTTGGAGCGACTGACGCGACCATTCTCATTTATGGTGATAGCGGTACTGGCAAAGAACTTGTTGCAAAGGCAATTCACGCCAACAGCAATCGAAAAGAACAGAGATTTCTTGCGGTCAATTGCGCCGCCCTTCCAGAGGCGCTGCTGGAGTCTGAGATGTTCGGTCACGTTAAAGGTGCCTTTACTGGCGCATCTTCTGATAAGGAGGGCCTTTTTGAAGCAGCCAATGGAGGCACTATTTTGCTTGATGAGATTGGCTCCATGCCGCTTAGCATTCAGGGCAAACTGCTCCGGGTGCTTCAGGAACAAGAAGTCCGCCGAGTAGGAAGCAATAAAGATATATCCATTAACACAAGAGTGCTGGCGGCTACAAACTCCCGTCTTGAAGATATGATTGAGGACGGAACATTTCGTGAAGACCTTTACTACCGAATCAGCGTCATCCCTATCGAAATAAAACCCTTACGCGAAAGAGTCGAAGATATCCTGCCTCTCGCTTACAATGTAATCCAGAAGGAGATTCCTGAAGGCCAAACATTACCGTCTCTGGACCTTGAGGTTGCCGCTATTCTAGAAGCCTATGCCTGGCCGGGCAATGTCCGGGAACTGGAAAATGCTATTAAACATGCGATAACTTTCGCCCAGAACAATATAATCACAAAAGACGTTCTTCCTCCCAAAATAGCGGCCACAGCCCTTCCAGAAGGAAGTAAAATCCGCACAGAGGTTGATTCTAGTGCAAAAGCCCATTCCCTCAAAGCATTTCTGCGCTCAAAAGAGAAAGAATACCTCAAACACGTCCTGGACATGACCGACGGGAACAAGGACGAGGCCGCAAAAACACTGAAAATAAGCCTCGCAACTCTATATCGGAAGCTTCCCGAGATAGAAGAGTAAATATTCGCATTTTCTTAATTCTGACAACACGCCCCGAGGATTCGCCTATTCATTGCTGTCATTTTTGCAAATGTGACACACATTTGAGGCGTCCCTTAAACGACAATTGCATCTAAATTTCCCGCTAAACCCTTTACTTTTGCCCATATTGGGTGATTAATTTCTTGCAGGCTATTGTCTTGGCACGGGTGTTGCTTTATAAAGCACCGAGTGTTAGGGGTTTCAAGATGAGGCTCCGCTCAAATAACAAATGGAGGAAAGAAAATGAAAAAAGGTTTTACATTAGTAGAAATCATGATTGTGGTTGCTATTATCGGTCTCTTGACTGCTATAGCTATACCTGCGTTCTTACAGTATCGTAATGATACGCGTGAAGGACTCTGCGACAACAACCTTCGCCTTATAGATCACGCTAAGGAAGTCATTGTAATCAGAGATAACCTCGCCGTTGACGCGGTAGTTCCGGCAGCCGACGTATGGGCTTACATCACCGGCGGACAGCCATTTTGCCCAGATCAGCCAACCGTCGCTTATGTAGTTGGCGTGGCAAACGTGGCAGCTTCTTGCACTTTCGCTCACTAAGAGTATAACTTAGAGCTTAAAAAGCCCCGCGGAAGCGGGGCTTTTTTTATCCAGAATAGGTGCTGATTCCTTTATATCTCGAGGATTCTGCTCTCCTCTGAATCTTCGCCAGCCGGCTTTTCAAGATATTGAGTGGTCTTATACTCATTAACAGTATTAAGCTTATACAGAATGTTACTCATAGACTCCATGGCCTCAATACTACTCTGGATCAATTCAAGCAAAGGGGATTCCTCGTCGCCAAGTTTTTTCTGAATTATACCGAGATTGCCAAGTAGTACGGTTGCCGGCTGCCCTAGATGGTGACATGCTGCGCCAAGACTTTCGAGCATGACCCTGCGTTGTTCAGCCTGCCGTTCAGCTTCCTCGGCTCGTTTCCTGTCGCTGATATCAACAAAGGAAAAGATCATACCAACCTGCTCACCATCAGAATTGAGATTACTTGCAACCGATACTTGTACTGAAAAAATTGTCCCGTCTTTTTTCTTCACAAGTATGGCTTCGACAATGTTGGGCTGTCCCTCACGGATCTGATCGAGAACGACATCAATATCTTCCCTCTTATCGCAAAGTACGTGAACATCCTTGTTAATCAATTCAGCAGGGTCATCGTATCCCCACATAGTAGCAAGCGCAGGATTAATATACTCAAATGTTGTCTGCTGGTTCGTGACAGCAATACCATCGCCAGAATTTTGTATGGCGTTATAAGTTGTTCTCAACATCTCCTCACGCTGAACACGAATGGTGATGTCTCTAATGAAGAAGCAGAGGTGCATTTCACCCAGGTTCACTTTGTTAACAGATATCTCAGCAGGGAAAAGCGTACCATCACCACGAAGGCAAGATGCCTGGATAAGCGTGTACCTGTCGTTCTCCAGGTTTTGACATAGTGTTTCGAGAAGAGATGCATCCGCCCCGGAAATGATATCCATCACCGAAAGGGATAGGAGCTCATCACGTTCATACAGCAGTTTTTCCTGCGCCCGGACGTTTACGTCTACGGTGGCTCCCTTCATATCTGTCACCAGAGCTGCGTCATACACACTTTGAAGGAGCGCCTGATAGCGGGATTCTCCAGTAAGGGCAGACTCCGGGCATGTTGCTTTTATCTCCCTTTTAACCGGAGAAGAAACAATAACTTTTTTCTCTGCATCAACCGGTTCCGATGGCAAATCAGGAATCAGATCTATACGCATTGTCTGAGAAAGTTTTTCGTTCAAGACTTTAGCCCTCAGGTTCGAAACATTACGCCCTATTAACAGTTGATATTATACACTATCCTCAACTTCATCAGCAAGGTTTTATCCAATAGTTTATTCAATTACAAATCATTTTTTATCATTTATGAGAGAAACATCATTCCTGCTTAAAAAAATTTACACGCTCTTTATCTTGTGTTTTCATTTCTATCACTGACGTTTCGTGAAAATACGCCACTCAGAAATAATGTTTTTTTGCTATTTTCTTATTGTGTTGCACGAAAAATGCTTTTAATATCCTAGTTTGGGTAAAGGGAAGAAACAATGAGCTCGATAAAAGAATTACTTGCGCGTTTCAAAGGCACTCCAAGTGACCTTGTTGGTGTTGATATAAGCAACACAGGAATCAAGGCTGTTCGAATGCGCAAAACGAAGGAAGAAATACACGTTGTCGCAGCCGACATACTTCCTCCTGTCAATTTAGCCGAAAGCGCAACATCAAGCAATCCCTTGATGGAACTGCCACAACGACTCAAGGCACGTTATGTATCCCTGGCTGTTCCCGGAAATGGCTCTACTGTAAAATTACTCAGTTTCCCCGGCCCCTTTCGCGATTCTTCAGTGCAAAAGGTCATCGAAAGCCTGGGTGTTGATGATTTGGATAATTACCGGATAGCGTACAAGTTGATAACCGAGGGCCATGGAAAGTCGGAATCCCGAGTGCTTGCGGTTGCGTTGCCTGTAGATGAGGCGTCAGGTGCCCCCACACTCTTCCCTATAGCCCGCCCGGCACCCTACTCCCTGGAAATATCAGGACTTGCTTCTATGACCGCATTCATGAATGGGCCGGGAGCTCAAGCTCAGGAAACTGCAATAGGCGCAATTGATTTCGGCGACAATGCCAGCACATTTACTCTTTTCAATAAAGGCGTTCTTTCCCTTGTCAGAAGATTCGACATTGGCACTGACCACATTGTTGACAAAGTTCAGGAGTCACTCGGGGTTGACAAAGAGACAGCGCAAGGAATTATAACGGATGGCGCATTCGATATTTCTCAATCCGTCAGCGAAATCATGGAGCCTCTTATCAAACAGCTTATCGTATCAAGAGACTTCGTAGAAAGACGTGAAGACTGCAGCATATCCAAGCTCTATGCTTCAGGTGGTGTGGTTCTTTCTCGCGACTCACTGGACGAGATGCGCTCATCGCTTGGTATTGAGATAGAGAGCTGGAATCCATTTGAAATAGACTCACTCACAGTAGCTCCGGATGCAATCCCAGAGCACCTGAAAGGCCAGGAATGGCGTTTTTCAGCTGCAGTAGGAGCTTGCATCTCAACTTTCGAGGAAGAATGAACCTTAGAGTAGATCTTATATTAGATGAGGAGAAGCGCAGCGCCAGCGTGCTGAACGCCAAGTCACTGATACGTATGAGCATTATCATCGTTCCCCTTGCGATTGTTGCCATGGGCGTTGTTGGTGTAATCAACGTAATGCATTCCACCCTGACACTCAACAACCGCAACAAATCATGGGAGGTTGCCGAGATAAAAGAGCAAGAGGCCAGGGATTTACGTGCTGAGGCTGGAATCAACAACTCTATAAAGAATGAAATGACCGGCTGGAGAGCATCTCAAATGGATTGGCATTCCCAACTCCTCAATATACAGCGCGTCGCTCCGAGAAACATGCAATTCACCAGACTGCACATTGGCCAAACTCTGAAGCTGGTTAATAACAGACACCCCGCCAGGCACCTGACACTGACACTTAGCGGAAAATCAAAGGGTGCTGACTCAGAAACACAGATCAATGAGTTTATTGCAAACCTCAAAAGCTTGAAAATATTCACTGATGCAATGGTAGACGTTGTGATAAATGATTTCAGCGAAGATCGCGACAAAGACGCCAGCAGACAAGATCGCGTCTTTGAAATCGAATGTATTTACAAAGCAAAAGAATTCCTGGAGCAGAAAAAGAAATGAAATTACCTGACGATCCAAAAGAACGTTCGCAATTGATAGTGCTTATAGGCATCGTCGGCGTGGCCGCGGTATACGGCATCTACATGGCTGCAAGCTCCGTGTTGATGAAGCCGCAAAGGGAAAAACAGGAGCAAATCGAAGAAATCACAGAGAAACTCAGGAAGGCGAACGAGGCTGTCCAAATGATGCCCATGTCGCAGAAAAACAATGACAACCATATAGCCATTATTTCGGAAATAGACAGCAAACATATTCTCCACCCGAGAATGGGCAAAAACTATCTTCTTCCAGCAGAAGAATTTGTCAGAGAACAGGAAGTCGTTTCTAAGAGTAAAGTGATTTCGGTCAAAGAAATAGGCATAAGCAACTTCCCCACCCCTGACCCGCCAAAAGATACAGGGGACGCTCACGCACCTAAACCTAAACCGAAAGTATACGCATTTAAGATTTATACGGTCCGCGTTGAGGTGGCTGAGGGACTCCACAACATGATTAAGTTGATCAAGCAGATAGAAAGTGCCAATCCTTGCATATCTATATCCGCAATGGATATAGCACCAGAGAGCGAAACGCCTTTTGAGCACAGCATGAGCTTTGACATACAGTGGCCCATCTGGAACGCAACCAAGACAACAGAGAAGATCATGCAGCAATTGAAATCACCAGCGTTCAGAGAAACGATTAAAAAGACTACAGTCTCCAAAATTAAAAAAACTAAACCTAAAACGACCAAGCCCGCACCCGCAGTGAATACGGTGGTCGACGCTGAGGCGCAGGCGGAACTTAAAGGGTTAGGAATTCCGACAGATGAAAACTAACAAAGCATTACTTTCAATTATCACTGCAGCTATCGTACTTCTGCCGATGCTTGGCATGACAGCGGAAGAAAAGAAGCCTCAGCGCGCAAAAGCAAAGGCTGTTGCGCGCAAGACAACCCGCCTGCCTGACCATATGCTGAGAGATCCTTTCTGGCCTATAGGCGAGCAGCCCGCAGGATGGGGTCAAGAAGAGGACGAGAAGAACGAGATTGACGGCATCAAAGAGTGGGATGTTGCACTTAAAAAAATAAAACTTTCAGGAATCAGCAAGGACTCTAACGGTAATTACTTTGCAGGAATCAGAGGACATGGCGTCGTCGAAAAAGGTGATGTCATCTCTGTTGACTACGGCGGACTAACCTATTCATGGCGCATCAAGGACGTGACCAAGCGAGGCATCGTTCCCGTTAAACTGAACGTTGCTCCAACAAAATAATTTAACAAAGGAGAATAAAATGAAAACTATTAAGATTATCGCTACAGTCTTCACCCCATTCCTTATACTGCTAGTCGCCTTTGCGCTCATGGGCTGCGAAGATGGCCCAGGCACATCTGTAGGGGATGCAGGAAGCGTTGGAACCCTTGAAGAAGGCGCCTCACTCCCTGGCGGAGTAGATATCATTGGTGAAGAGACAGAAATAACTCATGTTGGACAGACAATTGAGTTTGAAGCCAAGGGCGGACATTGGCCTTACACCTGGACCGTAGCACACGCATCTGGAACCATAACAGTAATGCAAAACGGCCCCCCGCATGAAGTATTCACTGCCGTTTACGAGGCCCTAAGCGTTGGTGCCAATACAATTAGCGTTGAAGACAGCGCCGGACGAACAGGCACGAAAGAAATAACAGCGCCGGCCGCAAATGCATTGGCTACATTGCCGACTGAGGTGAATTTTGGAACAAACGTTGCCGGAGTCGCATCATTTGACATACATGCTACAGGCGGTATAGGCCCATACACTTGGTCAACAGACAACCCAACAAGGATAGACCTTTCTGATACTACAGGAAGCAAGATCACAGTTACAGTGAAGGGTCCCTACCCGATAGACAGCGAGTTCAAGTATAATGTCTATGTATTTGATCAAGGTGAAGATTCCGCAACTTGCCCTGTAACAGGCGAAGACTTTTAAATTAAGAATAATTTTACACTAAATGGAGATATTGACATGAAAGCAAAAGATACGATTAGGGTATTGATTCTTGTACTGGGCCTGTTGCTCATAGCCCCTGCAACTTACGCACAGGAAGCTAACGTTGCTGATGATGGCGCACCTGCTGCCGCAGAGGCCGAGAGCGAGGAAATGTTTGTCGGACTGTCGATAGACGAAGAGCTGGGTATTGAAGAGGAGGATGGCGACGGGTCTGACCTTATTAACATCTCCGTTGAAGATGAAACGCTTGATATTGTAGTACAGATGTTTACCCGGATGTCCGGCATCAACATCATAGCTACATCATCAAATCTGACTGGCACAGTAACGGTCAACTTGGTTGACGTTGAATGGAAGCCGGCGCTGACGTCTATATTGGCCATGCACAGGCTGACACTTCTGGAGCGAACACCAGGATCAGGAGTATACATGATCACTCCTCAGGTTGAAGGTGCTCCAGAACCACTCGTGGTCGCAACTATTTTCCTTCAATACACCACAGTTTCCGAGATAGCTCCGGTCGTTAACAGCATGCTTGCGGCAAATGGTGCAGTTTCTGAGTTTGCGGAACGTAACGCCCTTATAATCAAGAGTACTGAATCTAATCTGGGTGAAATAAAAAACCTGATCAAGGAAATCGACATTTCCAGTAAGCAGGTTTCAATCGAAGCTAAATTCATGGAGCTTAACGACTCTGCGACCAAGCAACTGGGTCTTAAGTGGTCTTCGCTTGCTGCCTTCAACATGCAGTTAAAGGCTGGTCCGTTCTCCAGCCTCGAACAAAGTGAGCACTTTTCGGACTGGGATGACTCATCAAGAAGCCGGTCCACTGCATATGTTGATGACCGAAATTTCATATTTGAAGACATCTATGGCTCACCTGTCAGTCTCACAGATAGTACAGTTATATTTGACAGCGACAGGGGGACGACTGCCAGCTCGCAAGATGAAGGCGGTGCCATCTTCAAAGCGAATACACTAGGGGATGATGCGGTTAAGATAGGAACCGGTCTTTTGAAGTCATCTTCCGGGGGGAGCGCTTTCAGTACAACTGGCACAGGCACGGGTGTCATGCCTGACAGAATTGCTATTGATGCCAGATCCAGCGAATCGGATGTTATTAACGATGTGAGAGACCGTTTTGTCGAAAGCATTATTCAGAGTTCGTCCACGGTTCTTGATATCGATGCACTTAACCTGGTTCTCAGCGCACTTAAGACAACTGACGGCGTAAGTATCGTATCTAATCCAAAAATGATTGTTGCCAACGGTACAACCAACGCATTCTTCCGTGTTGGTAACAGGTGGCCGATTGTTCGCACGAGTATCACGAGTGGAACAGCAGATAGCCCGGGCGATGCAATTGACGCACGTCTTGATCTTGATATTGACACTGATTATATCAGCGGGGGATATCTTCGTACCGGTATTGAACTAAAGGTTATACCTGTAGTTAAAGCCGACAATCTGATTCAAGCCACAATAACCCCTACCCTGACATCCAAGCTGTCTCAGGACAAAGTAGTTGCAGGGAACAGCTGGCCACAACTTCAGGTGAAGGAAATCAACACCAGATTTACCCTCTTAAGCGGTCAGACAGTTGCCATCGGAGGTTTAACCAGTACACGCGACTCCAAGATTGTCACAAAAGTGCCAGTACTCGGAGACATTCCGCTGATAGGGAAATATCTTTTCACTCATACTGAAGAGGCTGAAGATCAGGTCGAAACAATAATCTTTGTGACGCTTGCTCTCGCCTCTCCAGAATCGCTCTACCCCGAGATTGGCATGCCTGAAGATACAAGGCTTGCTCAGATCAGAATGCTGCAGGATCGGAAGAAGAAAGAAAAATTCATGTCTGACCTCGAGCGGATGAAAGAGAGTCAGGATGTAGAAAGAGAAATGCAGGCGGAAAGAATCAAATCCAGACTACTCAAGAGAAAGAAATAATCGCCATATACGATGAGGTTCTTTCCTAAAGAAGCATGGCGTAGCTACGCCAGTCTACTCATAGTCTTCTTTGCTCTTGCGGCATTGGCCGTGTGGCATACATTGGGGTTTCTTGAAAACCATCTTTCGGGACATGTTTTCCACAATGCCGCTTTTCGCATATGGGGCAATACATTCGGATTCATGTTCATAACAGGCGCCTTCGGGTTATGGGCTATACAATTCTCTGCAGAGGTGGAGAGTCTCAGAAGAGTTGGCCAATTAGTCGATTCCATGGACTATTTGCAAGATGGGCTTGTCGCCATCGACATGCGAGGTCGAATTACGGGTTCCAACCCGGCAATAGGTGAGATTTCGGAATCTCGCCTCAGCTACCAAAAACTGTTATCCGATGTCTTTCCATGCCTAAGTCAGGACGATATAGGTCTCTTTGTCAATAACAACGACCCGCAGGAAATAGAGCGTGACTACATTAATAAGGATGAGACCAAAACGCTTAGATTCAGATCCCAACCCTCCGACGGCATGGTTCTCATTCTTGTAAGCGATGTTACATCCATGTCGCTCCACCATTCTCACCTGAGGCAAACGGCTCAGCTGCAATTGATAGGCCAGATTGCCAAGGGGGTAGCGCATGACTTTAATAATATTCTCTGTGTAATATCCGGTCATGCATCGATCCTGAAGCGTCTTCCGCCCGATTCGCCTGAGCTTCACAATTCAATTCATGCTATCATAGAGAACACTGAGCGTGGTACATCCCTGGCAGGACACCTCATAGAACTATCAAGGCAGGGTTCAGCTGGGCTCCCTACCGACATGAGTCATGAATACGTCAAGAGCGCCATCACCCTCCTGCACGAAAGCATTTCCTCTGACTGGACCATTGAAACAGACATTCAGCCTATGCCGGTGGTTCCTCTCACTGGCATCCAAATCGAACAGGTTGTACTCAATCTTGGCATGCTGGCCGCCGACACATTAAACTCACCCGAAACTATTCTGATATCAACGGGTAAGCTCTCTGATATGCCAAACGTACAGACTGACAAGAAGTACGCCGCCATAATACTTATTAAAGCACAGCATTCCGAGAATCACGAAAAAACGTCAACCTACCTTAATACCGACAAAATTGAGTCTGGTGTCATCCTTTCTGTGATTCAATCTTTGTTGGATGAAGCTGGATGCAATCTGGAGCACAGAATTGGCAGTGATGGTTCATTCGAGTTCCAAGTGTCGCTACCACCAAGCATCATAACCGCTAATACAAACGGAGCGGCAGAGCTTTCGAGTGAGTTGGAGGAGTACATCTCAAACTGGACAATTCTCATTGCAGCATCAGGAGCCCCGAAAGACAGTCTGACAAAACGAATGGATGATATCGGCTGCACATCCATCACTGTTGACAACATCACCTCGACCCTGGCTCACATTGAAGAGGATGTCGAACTTGATGCGATTATTTTGGATGAAACCCTTTTGAGTCAGGAAGTAAGGGGTTTGCTGAAAGCCATCATCAAGATTCGTCCTTCCGCCGGTCTGGTGGTGCTGTGTGATTCCATGGACTCGACAATTGCAGAACTTACAACAAATGTTGTCTTCGAGAGCAAAAACTCATGTCCCAATAAGATTCTCACCTCGATGATTGAAGCCAGAAACCTCGCCATCCGTCGCAAGTAGGCATTCGCAAGGCCTCTCGGGTCATACCTCCACCACCGGCCGGGCAGGCGTCAATGCGTGACACTCTAATCAAGTATTGTGTTGTCGATAAGGCGAGTTGCTCCATATTTCACTGCGAGAGCAACTAAAGTTTCAGCCTGTATCGTGCTGGCAGATTGGAATGTCTTCATATCGAGAATCTCAATATAGTCAACATCACCTTTGCTCGAGTTGATTAGTTCTCTCATTAGCCCCTTAATAACCTGCGCGTCACACTCGCCTCCATCATAAAGTTTTTCCGCGAGACATAATGACTTATAAAGGCAAAGCGCTCTACCCCGCTCATCATCTGACAAATAAGTGTTTCGAGAGCTCATCGCCAATCCATCGTCTTCTCTGACAATTGGAATCACAATAATTTGAACGGGGAAGTTGAGATCCGTCACCATCTGTTCAATAACCCTTACCTGTTGCGCGTCCTTCTGACCAAAAACGGCAATATTCGGCTGAACTATATTGAACAACTTGGCAACCACGGTGAGGACCCCTTTGAAATGTCCGGGTCGACTTGCACCACATAATTGCTTCGAAAGTTCGTATTCATCGACCACAACAGTGTTGTTATCGTTGTACATATCTTCTGTTTCCGGACAAAAAAGTATATCGACAGCTTCGGCGGCGCATAATGATTCGTCTCTCTTCATATTGCGAGGATATCGGTCCAAGTCCTCCCCTGGTACAAACTGAGATGGGTTGACGAAAATACTCACAACGAGCATGTCGGCCGCATCTCGGGCTTTACGCATAAGTGACAAATGTCCTTCGTGCAAGAACCCCATTGTCGGGACAAAGGAAATCGAATGCCCTTCCGACTTGGCGGCAAGAGCGATTGCATGCATTTCTTTGACGGTCTTTACAATCTGCACCTTACAACCTGCTCTTTACGGCCTCTGTCACAGCATCAGGACTGATTGGTTTTGAAAGAACGCAATGTTCCGGGCTCTCGACAAAAATGGCTTTCAGTGTTTCCGGAGGTGCATAACCTGTACAAAATACCACAGCAGGCATCTCCCATCCCCTGGTCTCGCACATCTTCTTGATCTCGCGAAACGCGGTGTGCCCATCCATAAGCGGCATATGCAAATCCATTACAATAACGCCTTGATGATTCAAGCTGAACGCCTCCAGCGCCTCAATCCCATTACCAGCAACATCTACACTAAGCTCCGGCAACTCCATGTTGATTACTATCTTGAAGAGCTTGGTCAACGACGGCTCATCATCAACAAGAAGCACTTTGGATTTATCTCTTGGCTCAAGAACCGATTCTTTGTTGTCTTCTGTCATAAACAACCTGCTGTTTATTTCTGAATATACAGAGTCTGAGTGGGAAACGCGAACTCAATGCCCTCATCATTAAAGCGATTGAGTATCTGCATGTTGACACGTTCGGAAAACGCCATATAGTCCCAATATTCTGGCGGATGATACCAATATATCATCATGATATTAAGAGCTGAATCGAGAAAATCATTAAAATAGACCCGAGGAGGATAGTCATGATCCATACCTTCATGATTATCCAAAATATCCTTTATGATCTCAAGAGCTCGACTGACCTTATCGGGAGGGGTATCGTAAGTAATTGAAATATTTGCAACGCGTTTTATATATGGCCTTTTGCCAATATTACGAACTGTCTTGTTGACCATTTCGGCGTTAGGAACGGTAACCAGGTGGCCATCGAGCGTTCTTATCTTTGTTGAACGAAATCCTACCGTTTCCACTGGGCCATCATGTCCATCTACAACAATCCTGTCGCCGATCTCAAACGGCTTGTCGCCGAATATCACTATAGAACCAAAAAAGTTCTTAATGGTATCCTGACCCGCAAGCGCGATGGCAAGCCCACCCACCCCGAGACTTGCAATAATCGTGGTGATATCCTGCCCACTTACTCTCACCACCACATTCAGAACAACAAGTGCCAGAACCGTAATGCGCACAGCCTTCCCAACCAGAGGTGCAAGCGCATCATCGACCTTACTCTTCGTACGCTCTGTCCATTTAGTCAAATAATGGTCAACAACATCAACCATACTGTAGATCAGATAGCCAATAGCAATAGAGTTAAACACACCTGTCATTGTTGTTAAAAACGTCAGCAGCTTCGGCGAAAGGTCCAGAAGGAGCAACGCTATCCTCAAGCCTACAGCAAAAGCAATGAGCATAATTGGATTGGCCAGTGAGTCCAAAATAACAGAAAAAAGCTGTTTTTTGTCAGCAGTATTTGCTTTCTTAGACAGTTTCGAAAGGAAAATACGCGCGAGTTTCCCGGCAACTAACGAGATAAGTATTATTACAAAGAACAATACCCAGCTCGAGAACTCGTTCTCAAAAACCGCAATATATTTAGACTCCATCAGTATCTCCTCCATCCTTAGTGCTACACTCTAAACATACGGACATGAAAAGCAAGCAAAAGGATGATTTTGAAACTTGAACCTTGCGCCTGGAAGCATTAACTTATTCATATGAAGGTATTACTGGCCAAATCAGCCGGTTTCTGCTGGGGTGTAAGCAGAGCCGTGGAAAAAGCTCGATCGCTCGCCAGGGAAGGTCGCGTTTACACTGACGGCCCGCTGATACACAATGAAGAGATGATGCAGCAGCTTCAGTCCGAAGGCATCAGCGAAACAGATGATATATCAAATATCGGCACCGCAAAACTCCTCGTCCGGGCACATGGAATACCGCCGGAACGCAGAAAACAACTTAATGCCTCAAGCGCAGAGGTCACAGACACCACCTGCCCTGACGTAGCAAAAATACAGGGGTTGATAAGAAAACATGCCCGTCTCGGATATAACATTATAATCTATGGCGACAAGGGCCATGCTGAGGTCACAGGCCTTTTAGGATTCACCGAGGGCAAGGGCCATGTTGTAACAACTCGGGAAGATATACTTAAATTGCCAGACCTTGACCCTGCATGCCTCGTTGCTCAATCAACACAATTCCCCTCTTCCTATAAGCTCATAGCCGAAGAAGTATGCAAGCGCAACCCTGACGCGGTCATTCTGGACACGATCTGTGAAGCGACAAAAAAACGACAGAGTGAACTTATTGAAATGGCATCGAATGTGGATGCCTTTGTGGTAGTGGGGAGTTCTAACAGCGCCAACACTGTCCGTTTACTCGAGCTCGCTAAGTCCTTAAAACCTGCGCTCCAGATCCAAACAGCTGACCAAATCAAGCCTACGAATTTTACCGAATTTCATACCGTCGGGCTCACGGCAGGCGCATCCACTCCTGATTTTATTATACAACAGGTTAGAACAAAGCTGGAAGAGCTGTAGACTAAACCACCACCGCCCAAAGTCGGTGGGGGTGGGTTCTCCAGCTCATAAGCGCTCTGGCCGCAGATTCTGCGGACAACCTCTATTTATTGAGGACAAGCTTATCAACAACAACAACGGGATACCTGACGCCCTGAATCCAATATTCATTGCCAACGATATAGACATCCTGTCCTTCCACAGAGCTAAGACGTCTCTGCCCATCAACAATATAGCATATAGTCACAGCCCGATCCCACTTGTCATACATCACCAATCGAAACTTACTAGGCCGACGCCACACCATACCAGACGGCTTCACTACTCCTGTCCGCTTCGCAACAACGCCCTGACCGACATTCTTCTGGAGTTTGGACATATCAATCAGTCCGTGGAGATTTTCAACCTTGGGCGAAGAGGTCACCTTTGACGGTGCCGTCGACTTGATCTTTATTGGTGATACCCTGGCAGCACCTGCGCCCCTTCTTGACGAAGGCTTTGGTGGTTTTCCTCCAGACTCCAGGGCTGAAGAACCCTGTTTTACAGGAGTTGGCTTGTGAGGCTTAATTACATCCGCGTAATCGCTGCTTATCCACAGGTAACACCCTTTGGGCGGTTCGATTCTCCGCCAGTCGCCCTTGACTCCTCGCGAAACAACTTTATCACCTTTATCAAGAACACCCAAAGGTCTGTAATTAATTCCAGGACCACCACGCACCTGCAACCTTGATACAGCGACTTTATCTTTGATTACGAATTCGTCATAGATCCAGAAATCAACTTTCGCCGGAGGCATAATCTGCAGCCACCCGCCCAGGGATCCTGTTGCTTGAAGAATCTCGCCAGTCGAAACCTGACCAACGACTTCAGAAGCATTCGTAGGCCCGGACCTGAGGTTAACATTATCCCCTGTAACTCTGACATTGACTGCTGCCTGACAAAGGGCCGCAGTGGAAATTAGAATTGCAGAGGACAACAAAACTCTTAGGTGCTGCATTTTCATAACATATACTACTCTAGCTAGAGCCTGTCCGAAAAAGCCAGGCTCAGTTATTCGTTAACAGTTAAAGGTTGTCAGCGCCCAGTACACCAACACATTGAAGCAAATCTAAACATTTTACGCTAACATCAAGTGTGGTTGATGACTTTTCCAGAGAACTCTTACTATTAACTTTTAACAAATAACTACTAACTGCATCCTGAATCCTTTTCGGATGCCCTCTGATCAGGAAGTCTTTGTCTTAGGAAGACCAAGAGCTCTATCGCCTTCCTTCCACTTTCCCTCTTCTTTCAGTGCGTCAATACGCTCAAAACGCTTAAGGACGTTTCTTTTAGCGATGATCTTACTGGCAGATTTTAAACTCGGATGTTGTGACATACCTATCTCCTGCTTATATAGTCGTAAAACGGGCTGAATAATCTACTCTAGCGCCATGAAAGTCAACAGAAAAAAGTCTTTCCCTCAGCCTTACATTAGGGTAGATTAGCCCCAGATTATGAAAACACCTTTAAAACTAGACCGTCCATTGGCTTTCTTTGATATTGAAGCCACGGGAATCAGTCCGCGCGCCGATAGGATTATTGACCTGGCTGTAGTGGTAATCCAGACTGATGGAGAAGAATCCGTACACCAATGGCGTATTAATCCATCCATACCTATTCCGCCCGAGACTACGGCAATACACGGAATAACAGATGATGATGTAAAAGATTCCCCCCTGTTCGCAGATGTAGCGGACGAAATATTCGATATCTTTAAGCCTTGCGACCTCGCTGGTTACAATAACACCAGATTTGACATACCGATGTTAATCGAGGAGCTTGCCAGAGCGAACATATTACTAGATATGGAAGACAGAAGAATTTTAGATGTTCAGCGTATTTACCATCGGAGAGAACCCAGAACTCTTACTGCCGCATTATCCTATTACGCTGGAGAGGAACACATTGATGCTCACGGCGCTCTGCCTGATGTCGTAGCTACTATTAAAGTTCTTGAGGGGCAGTTCGAAAAATACCCTGACTTGCCGGTGTCTGTTGAGGAGCTCGATGAATACTGCAACCCCAGGGATCCGTCCTGGGCGGACAAGATGGGACGACTGAAATGGAATGACGGAGTGCTCTCCTTGAACTTCGGCAAGAAAAAGGGACTATCGATAGAAAGCATTCTTAACGAAGATCCAGGGTTCATTCAATGGATACTAAGAAACGACTTTCCTGCAGACACGAAGATCATCCTCAAAAACGCTATCGCCGGAAACTGGCCGGAAGCACCTGCCCAAAGCGATAAATAACCCTGGCCCGGAATCAACCCAACCTATCGAATCCTATTTTGAGGGAAGCTCTTGGATGTCGGGAGACATGAAACGCCCACAGATTCTCCAGAAGAGCCCTATTTATAAAGAGATTCCACCTTCTTCGATATATCCTTATAACCGATGTCTACCTGATAGATCTGCTTATAGAACTCACCAGCCTTAGGTATATCTCCAGCTTCTTCCATCATAATACCCAGCTCATAAAGGACATCCTTCTTTTCCTGGGACATCACAGTCATTTCAGACAATGCAATTTCCAGTTGAGCCTTAGCCATGTCTACAATGTTCTTTTTCTTAAAACACAACGCCATATTCAGCAATGACTTGACTCTGCGCTTGGGATACCGTTGAGACAATTGAAACTGCTGAATCGCCTCGTCAAAATACTCATACAGAAGTAGCTGATCACCCCAATCGTAGCGCAGGCTCATATCATTTGGATAGCGGGCAACACGTTCCTGTAAGTCATTAAAGACATAGGTATCGCGTTCGGTCTGCAATGCCTGCGCCGCATCTTCGTCGCCTGCAGCTCGCAATTCCACTACCTGATGATCGTACTTCTTTAGACGTGCCCTGCTCAAGTTATCATCAATTTCAGGATCACCTGGACTCAGCTCCAAAGCTTTGATAAGAGTCTCAATTGCCTCGTCATAGGCCTGCTGCTCAACGTAAAGACGAGCAAGGGCTCTGTAGAAATTAATATTTTTCGGATCTGATTCAATCTTAGCGATCGTTTCCGTTATTAAGGCTGCAACATCATCTTCAGACTTAACAGCCTTAGCCTCCTGCTCCAACAGTGTAGCTTCGTCGGTGTCTTTTATGATATCGCGGTACGAGCCGCCTTCCTCCGCGGCTTCAACCCACCCGTCAGTAGAAATAGTATCAAGCGCCATAGCATCCTTAAGGGTCTTTAACGCAGCTTGGTCATTAGGTGCGAGTTCGCAAACTGATTCAAAGCAACGCCTGGCTCCAGGCGTATTACCCATTGATGCATACATTTCACCCAGCCAGTTCAGAAGAGAAATATCTTCAGGATTATGGTCACGCGCTATTTCCAAGGTTTGAACAGCCGCCTCAGGCAAACCGGCAGATGCGGCAGCATCCGCGAATGCCTTGACAAATTTGGGGTTTACGGGGTCATCTTTCAATAATTTCTCGACAGCCATAACAGCCTTCTCGGGACGTCCCTTTAACAAAGCCATGGAACCAAGCAAAGCAGGCGCACCTTTCATGGAAGACAAGCCGCGGGAGAATGCACTTTCCTTTTTGCCTTTAAATTTCTGTACTTCGGCTGCACGGAGAAATTTTCTAGCCCGAAGCAGGCGCGGTTCCAGTTCAACACACTGCAAAAGCAAATCTATAGCATAATCAAGATTGCCTCGCTCAAAAGCAGAAAAACCCTTATTAAAAAGGTCCTGCACTTTCTTAGATACTTCTTCTAGAGATAACTCAGCCATACTTTCCCCCCTTACAAGAACAAGGCATAATTTACAGCCCCATCAAGAGATAAAATACTGCCATTTAACTGGCTGAAACGTCAAGCATATAGAATGTTTGGGCTTTCGCGCTCAACCTCGACATTACCGCATTCTTTCTGATAGGGTGCAAATCATGATTGCATACAACATCATCTTTTATCTTGGTCTTCTCTCAGGCTCGGTTCAACCACCCGATGCGATCGAGAACTATGTCTCTCTACTGGACATTGCCTCACGCCATGGCTTCCCGGCTCCAAACGTATCCCTAAACACTATATCTTTCGAGAAAAAGAATCTAAACATGCAGTTCACCTCCGACAGCAGAAAGATTTTATTAAACAATACTCTACTGTGGATGAATGAAATAACGGTCACATCGAAGGAGAAATGGTCTATCCACAAGGCAGACGCAACCACCATCATCGAGCCTTTTCTCAACTCGTCTCGATATAAGCCAAGCAAGAAACCTGAGCTCGTTGTTCTGGATCCGGGTCACGGCGGAAAGGATCAGGGTGCCATAGGCCGCCTTAAACAACCCGAAAAGACGCTGGTACTTGATATCGCCGAGCGCATAAAACGCAAACTTATCGCAAAGAACATCAAAGTCAGGCTTACACGAGATTCCGACCGTTATGTCGCACTTGGCAAGCGCTCAGATATGGCTGCCGCCTCGAAAGCTGACCTTTTTGTAAGCATTCATTTGAACTTCGCTTCCAACAAGAAAGCGACTGGCCTGGAAACATACGTTACTACTCCGCCGGGCCTATCGTCAACCTCCCGGAGCAAACCGGTCGACACCCTGTACAGCGGAAACAAGCATGATCCCGTAAACACTATTTTTGCGTATATGGTTCACCGCGAAATACTCAAGCAGACTGCCAGTGCTGACAGAGGTATTAAACATGCCCGTTTTAACGTACTTCGTGATGCCCCTTGCCCTGCCATACTAGTCGAGTACGGGTTTCTTTCCAACAGTAGCGATGAAGCAAAACTTACAACAGAAAAGTATCGCGACAAAATTGCAGAAGGAACCGCAAGGGGAATTTCAGAATACATCAGACAATGCGCAGAGTAACACTCTGCTTTGTGCAGCCTAAACGATAAGAAAGACTTTACGAAGAAGTCAATCTGGCATACCCTTAGAGCAATGAGTAAATTAACTCCAGATTCAATTGGCATTATCGCGGGCAAAGGTGCGTATCCACGCATCCTCGCAGAATCCGCGAGAAAACAAGGTGTTAAACGTATATTCGCCGTCGCGTTCAAAAAGGAAACTGGCGTGGAAGTTGAGAAATATGCGGATGAAGTGGAATGGGTATACATTGGGCAACTCCGCAAAATGCTTGAAGCATTCTCGAAGAGTGGAATCAAGCATGTTGTTATGGCAGGACAGATTACCCCCACAAGCCTCTTCAAAGTACGCATGGATAGCAAAATGCTGAATCTACTTAAACAGCTTCCAACAAAAAACGCAGAAACTATTTTCGGAGCCGTTGGCAATGAACTTTGCAAGCAGGGTATCGAGTTGATCCCGGCATCCACATTCATGGAAGAGCATATGCCTGAAGCAGGCCTTCTTTCCTGCATTTCCCCCTCAGAAAAACAACAAGCGGACATTGAACTGGGATTACAAGTTGCTAAAACAACCAGCAACCTTGATATTGGTCAGACCGTCGTCATCAAAGAAGGAACCATTCTGGCTGTTGAAGCCTTTGAGGGAACCAACGAGGCTATCAAGCGCGCGGCAAACCTCTCGGGCCCAGGGGCGGTTATCGTTAAAGTCGCAAAGCATGGACATGACATGCGCTTCGATATACCTGTCGTAGGGTTAGACACCCTGAAACTCTTAAAGAAAGTCAAAGCATCGGTCCTTGCAATCGAAGCGGGCCGAAGTATCATATTGGAACGCGAGAAAGTAATCGCGGAAGCAGACAAAATAGGATTGTGCCTGACGGCCGTAAATACAGATGAGTAAAAAGATTAATGTTGGTGTATTCGGAGTCGGCAGCCTTGGGCAATGGCATGCACGAATCTACTCGGAACTTCAAAACGCTAATCTCATTGGCGTCTATGATGTTGATGAAGCAAGAGCACAGGAAATAGCTGAGAAATACGACACCAAGCCTTTTTCAGATATTGACGAAATGGCATCGCTTATTGAGGCTGCAAGCGTCGCTGTGCCAACGGATAAACATGCTGATATTTTTAAACAGTTACTCAAGCATCGCTTACATCTCATGATGGAAAAACCTATAGCATCAACTACCAGCGAAGCTGAGACGATGGTTCACGCAGCCAGAGACAACAACCTTATCCTTCAGGTTGGACATGTTGAACGGTTTAATCCTGTAATGGAGTACCTGGAAGAACAACTTACTCAGCCGCGCTTTATCGAGGCTATACGCCTTGCTCCGTACCCTCCGCCCAGAGACGGCGCAACGCCAAGAGGCACTGAAGTGAGCGTGGTTCTTGATTTAATGATTCATGACCTGGAGATAATTCTTCATCTTGTAAAATCTCCCGTTCGGCAAGTTAACGCCACGGGAGTTGCCGTATTAAGCCCCAGCGAAGATATCGCCAATGTTAGACTTGCATTTGAGAATGGCTGCGTTGCCAACATCACGGCCAGCCGTATCAGCCAGGAGCAATTACGAAAGATACGGGTTTTCCAGAAGGACACATATCTCTCACTTGACTACAGGGATCAGGTTGGCCAACTTGCTAAAAAAACCGCGACTGGCATTGCGACTAGTGATGTTCCCATCAACCAGGATGAACCTCTGCTTTTGGAGCTTAAATCTTTCGTCGACTGTGTACGGCAACAGAATGAGCCTAAAGTCACAGGCGAACACGGCTCCCAAGCACTTAAGCTGGCGGTCGAAATCTGCGAAACCATTAGGGACAACCCATCTTGAGCTAAAGATGAAACACACCACAATCCTCATAGTAGCTGGTGAAGTCTCGGGCGATATGCATGCAGCTGAGCTCGTGCGGGAAATCAACAAAGCAAGGCCCGGCATCTCATTCTTCGGTATTGGCGGTTCCAATATGCGCTCAGTAGGTGTAGACACCCTATATAGCACCTCCAAAATGGCTGTAATGGGGTTCACTGAAGTACTTCTCAAGTACCCCTTCTTTCGTAAAGTATTCAATGACATTTTAAATCAGGTGGAAATACGTCGCCCAGATGCAGCCATACTGATCGATTACCCTGGTTTCAACCTGAGACTCGCTGACGAACTGCATGATATGGGGATAAAAACCATCTATTATGTCTGCCCGCAAGTCTGGGCATGGCATCAGTCGCGAATAAAACTGATGGCTGAGATAATCGACCAGCTCATTACGATATTCCCCTTTGAGAAAAAGTATTTCGAGAACACTTCTTTGCCCGTGGAGTTTGCGGGACACCCTCTTGCAAACAGAATGCCTTCCGAGGAAAGTGTCACAAAGGAAGATATTCCCTGGCAAGGCAAGCCGCGTATAGCTCTTTTGCCAGGAAGTCGTGTCCACGAAATAGAGCGAATAATGCCGGCCATGTGGGCAGCGGCCAGACTTGTGGAAAAACAAGAACCTGAGGCGGCTTTTGTCATAGCAGCGCCTTCGCGTAAGATTGAAGAAATTATTCGAGATGAAATCAGAATGCTGAGTGACGGCCCAAAAAAATACAGCGTTGTCACAGGCAAGACGACTTCTATCCTCGGCCAGGCTGATGCAGCGATGGTAGCGTCGGGAACAGCAACAATCGAGACCGCCCTGATGTTGTGCCCCATGATAATCGTCTATAAGACGACTGCACTGACATACCTTTTGGGAAAGATGTTTATAAAGGTGGATCACATAGGAATGGTCAACATACTGGCTGGAAGTGAGATCTGCCCGGAGTTCATCCAAAAAGCGGCAGCGCCTGATGCACTGGCAAATGCAATTCTACCGCTCCTTCAGGATACAGATACACGGAGGAAAATGATCGAAGATCTAAGATCAGTGAAAACCGCGCTTGGCTCAGAAAATGCCAGCCGAAAAGCGGCCGAAATCGTCATAGAGACACTAGATCGCTGATTCTACTGCTATATGTCAGCTTAACATCAACACCAGAAATGTCCTGTTTCTTTAATGTGTCGGTCACTTCCTTGATGGCGAGATGCTGATCATTGCAATCCGAGCTCAGATGAGCAAGAAACACTGTCTTCAGTTTCGGCCCCGTTATTTCTGATATCAATTCTGCAGCTTGTTTATTGGATAAATGACCTTGTCGCCCTGCAATCCTCTGTTTGATCGACCAGGGGCGCTCCGAGGCACGAAGCAGTTCTTCATCATGGTTCGATTCTATGATCGCCACATCGCAATCCTTCAAGCGTTCTCGAATCAAAGTTGTAGCCATACCCATATCAGTAACAATACCAGCCTTGACCTGCCCTGCCCTCACAATATAGCCAACCGGCTCATATGAGTCGTGAGGAACTGAAAAAGGTTCTATCGTCAGATCTCCTATATCGAAAGATTGGCCAGTTGTGAAAATGTTCCATTTAATTCCGTGCATTCGGCTGTCTGTCTCAATAGCATCCAATGTTCCCTTGTTTGCGTAGACCGGAATGCCGTGGTTGCGAGATATTATACCCAGAGAAGCCTTGTGATCCGAATGCTCATGCGTAACGCATATCGCATTGATTTCAGAAAGCTCAACATCCAGCGCTCCAAGCCTTGCTGATGTCTCACGACCGCTCAAACCCGCATCTATTAGTATCCGCGTTGTTTCAGTGCCCACATAGACACAATTCCCCGAACTACCGCTTGCCAGTACACATATATTAAAAGTCATTTACTTCCATTCCACAATCAAAACGCACAATATAGAAAGATTTCCTTGAGCACCAATTGCAAATTACTGTATCATATAGAGATTGTTATGCAAAGTCAGTCTCTATCACTTTTACAGACACAGCGCTTACAGATGGTGCTGGCGCCACAGTTGCGCCAATCACTGGAGATGCTGCAGCTTCCCATTATGGAACTCCGCAGCGTAATACAGCAGGAATTAGAAAAGAACCCCACCATAGAAGAAGTGCTGCCAGAGAACAAGACTCTTGAAATTGAACCTGGCAACGAAAAGAGTAACGACGACAACGATGCAGACACAAACTTTGATAAAGAATTCGAGGCTCTTGCCAAACTCGATGATGAATGGAGGGATTACTTTTTTCAGGATCTGCAAAACAATTCATACAGCCCCCAGGACGCAGAAAAACGTCAATTCCTTATGGATTCGCTACAGAAGATGGAGTCGCTTCAGGAACATCTCCTGAATCAATTACAGCTCACTGGGCTTTCGGAAAATGACATGCGTACTGGTGAACTAATAATAGGCAGTATAAACGACGATGGTTATCTGGCATCTAGCATAGAAGAACTCGCCGAGCTAACCGGTCACGATGTAAAACATCTCGAAACCATACTGGAGATCGTTAAGGATTTTCACCCAACAGGGGTTGGCTCTGCAGACCTTCGCGAATGCCTACTGATTCAACTTGAACGTATGGATGAGCTCGAGACACTCGCAGGAGAGATTGCTGATAAATATATCGACCAGCTTGGCAGAAGAAAATACCACGACATTGCCAAAGCCTTAAAAGTGGATGTTGAAGAAGTTCAGGAGGCTGCCAAGGCGATTGCAAAGCTCAATCCGAAACCAGGCAGAATCTATTCAGAAGACCCCACCACATATGTCCTGCCGGAAGTCGTGGTACAGAAAGTCGACGGCGAATACGTCATCATACTAAACGACGACCAACTACCCCACGTCCGCATAAGTAATCACTACCGAAAACTGATGAAGTCTAAGACGACAA
>JAUUYL010000080.1 GCA_030590485.1 Lentisphaerota bacterium
AATCTCGCGATAACAAAGAATCAGACCCAGGCAAATGTTGACAAGGCTAAACTGGACTATAAATTCTATAAGTTGGCTCAAGATAAATATACCAAGGGTCTTCAGCCGCAGGATTTGGAAAAGGCTGACGCAACAATCACCCTGGCCGAAGAAAACCTCCAGAGAGCTGAACAGGACTATAACTGGTCCAAACAGCTTCATGACAAGGGCTTCATCACGAAGAAAGAAATGGATACGGATGAGCTGTCGGTAAAACAAAGAAAGATAGCGCTCAGGGACGCAGAGCTTACCAGGGAAATATTAATCAAGTACACTCACCCAGAAGAAACGGAAACGGTGAAGGCCAATGTGGAACAGGGAAAGATGGCACTTGAGCGGGCTGAACGCAGAGCCAGAGCCGAAGTCGTTACAGCCGAAGCCAACCTGCTTGCACAGAAATCAGAATTCACAACACTGAAAAAAAAGCTCGAGAAGCTTGAGGAACAGCTCGTCGCATGCAAGATTTTCGCACCTACAAACGGCATGGTGGTTCATGCGACCACCGGCGGTGGACATCGTAGTGCGTCACGCGAACGAATGGAAGTTGGAACAACAGTTCATTACAGACAGAAACTGGTCCGCCTGTCAGGACAGGGCGCAATGATAATTGAAATGTCTATTCAGGAAGCAAGCCGACCGAAGCTTAAGAAAAACATGAGGGCAACCGTCACTATAGATGCCCTTCCCGGCCAAATCTTCACAGGTCATCTCTCTCATATAGGTATACTGCCCGATTCCGCACAAGGCTGGCTGAACCCAGACCTGAAAGTATACGCCTGCGAAGTCGAACTGGACGGAACCAATGCGGACATCCGACCAGGAATGAAAGCTGAGGTGGAAATCATTATTGAACAGCACGAAGATGCCGTCTACATCCCTCTGCAATGCGTACTCCTGGTCAAAGGCAAACCCACAGTCTTTGTGAAGAAACGTGCTAGATACGAGAAAAGATCCGTTGAGACAGGACTTGATAACAGTGTGATGATTCATATCCTCAGCGGACTCAACAAGGAAGAAAAGGTTATGCTTGCACCGCCGCTCGCGGAAGCATCAAGAAAGAACGGCAACGGAGCCAAGGGCTCACACACAACGAAGCCGGGCGAAAAGGCCAAACGAACCAGCAAGACTAAGAAGTAACCATGCCTGAGAATAATCTTATAGTACTGAAGAACATCCATAAAACCTATCAGATGGGTCAGGAACAAGTCCATGCATTGGCAGGCGTATCCATCAAGGTTCCTAAAGGCAGCTTCTGGGCAATAATGGGCGCCAGCGGATCAGGCAAAAGCACGATGATGAATCTCATGGGCTGTCTCGACCGCCCAACATCAGGAACTTATCACCTTAACAACCGCGACGTAAGCCAACTGGATGATGATGAGCTGAGCGATATCCGGCTGCAGAACATCGGTTTCATCTTCCAGAGTTTCAACCTGATTCCCCAGCTGACAGTGCTGGAGAACATCGAGCTACCAATGTTTTATCAAGGGCATGAGCCGGACAAATGTTCAGAACGCGCCAGAGAGATGGTAGAGCTGGTGGGACTCACTGACCGCCTGAAGCACAGGCCGACAGAACTTTCCGGCGGACAACAGCAACGCGTCGCGATTGCCAGATCACTTGTCAACGACCCACCATTGATCCTGGCCGATGAGCCGACAGGAAATCTCGACACCGCAACCGGCGAGCAGATACTTGATATTTTGATAGACCTGAATAAAAAAGGCAAGACCATCATCATGATTACTCATGAGGATGACGTCGCCAAACATGCCCCGAACAGGATTCATATGATCGACGGCAGAATAGCTGAACGCGAGGTCTATATAGCATGAGAAATTCGAAATTTATGCGTAACTTCAAACTGGGCCTGAAGGACCTACTACTGCACAAGGGCCGGTCAATACTGACATCGCTCGGTGTAGTCTTCGGAGTCGGCAGTGTCATCGCTATGCTCTCCGTGGGAGAAGGCGCCAGCGAACAGGCAATGGATCACATACGCCGACTTGGCAGTAACAATATCCTCATATCCTCCGTCAGACCTTCCGACGATTCAAAATCAGGAGCCGAAAAGAATACTCGGCTGAACATCTATGGATTGCTTTATAATGATGAACTCAGAATCAAACAGTCAAATATACATGTTGTCCAGACTGCCCCCGCAAAGATCATAAAAAAGCTATCACGGCTGGGGGAAAAGAAACTCGAGCTACGCGTTGTCGGTACTACCCCGACATGGTTTGAAGTCGTTAAGCGCCCGTTCATTGTAGGACGCCAGATTATGCAGACAGACCTGGACAACCATTCTGCAGTCTGTGTTCTCACAGAACACGGTGCCAGAAAAATGCTGGCCACAGAAAACACTATCGGCCAGACCATAACGATAGGCGGAGATGTTTTTGAGGTCATCGGCATCCTCAGCAGTGACGAGGCTGAGGGCGCAATGCAAACACCCGACCAGAGAACAGACGCGTACATCCCCATCAATGTCTGCCGCGCGGTCTGGGGCGAATCTGTATTTCAACGCTCGTCCGGCTCATTCCTGTTGGAAAGAGTTGAGCTTCATAAAATAATCGTTGAGGTCGATGACATGGATCATGTCGAAGAGACAGCTGAATCTATAAATGCCATGCTCTCCCGCTTTCACAAAAAAGAGGACTACCATGTGAACATCCCCCTGACCCTTCTCCGCCAAGCAGAGGCGACGAAGAAAACTTTCAATATTGTCCTCGGTTCCATAGCCGGAATCAGTCTGCTCGTAGGCGGAATAGGAATCATGAACATTATGCTCGCGTCTGTTACTGAACGTACACGGGAGATAGGCGTGCGCAGAGCAATCGGCGCGAAGCGAAGCCAAATCATCATGCAGTTTCTGGTCGAGACAGTAGTTCTTTCAGGGTTAGGAGGTATTGTCGGCATCCTTGTCGGCATCAGTATACCATGGGCGATCACAAAACTCACCGGCATGCCAACAATAGTGCCCATGTACAGCATCGTACTGTCCCTAGGCATCAGCATGACAATCGGAATCGTATTCGGGATTTACCCAGCAATGCGCGCGGCCAACCTCGACCCGATTGAAGCACTTAGACACGAATAGAAGTAGGTTATTCGGGGTTATCCATAAGAGGACGATATCAAGAGACAAACCCCACCTATTAGAAGAATTATTTCTTCCTCTTCTTGACGCCGGCCTCTTATGGATAACCCCGATACTAACAATACCTTAGTTTCAATTACGAGATTGACAGCAACGTTCTCAAGTGGTGAACTGACCTAGTGGTGTATGTGTAGTATGGTAAACTCTAACGTCGGGATCAGTTGATCACTTGTATTCAACTTCCCCGCAAGCGGAACTGAGAATGGGTAGCGATAATCATATAGCGACGAGCAAGGAACAGCAGGCTAAGCTTCTTGACCTCGTTTTTGAGCACTCGCTCGACGGTATTGTTCTTCTCGATAAGGATTATAATTTCGTTCGAGTTAGCGAGACCTATGCTAGAAGCTGCCAGAGGGATGTATCTGAGCTTCTTGGGCGCAACCATTTCGATCTTTATCCGTCACCCCTAAAAGATGACTTCGACAAGGTCAAAAAGACAAAATGTACCTACCAGTGCACTGAACGCCCTTTTACGTTTCCCGACCATCCAGATCGGGGCACAACCTATTGGGACTTGGGGCTCGTGCCTATCTTCGATGACGATGGTGAAATTGAATTTTTCCTCTTCACCCTGAAGGATGTAACCGAGCGCAAGAGCAAGCAGTTGGAACTACAAAGAAGCGAAGGTAGATTCAGATCCATCACAGACAATGCTACTGACTTAATTTTTATCAAGGACAAAGCACGGCGATATACATTTGCCAACAGGGCCATGCAAGAGCTACTGGGTTTGCCAGAGAAGGATATTCTAGGAAAGACAGCGGATGAATTTTTCGAACCTGAGCAAAGTATTATTATTCGCCAAGCCGATGACCGTACTTTCGCTGGTGAAAACGTCAATGAGACGCACAAATTGGTGATTGCCGACAAGAAATCAGTTTTCAATGTGAACCAATCACCACTTACGATAGACGACGGAAAGGTCACTTCTATTCTGGAAATTGCCAGAGATATTACCGCACAGAAGCAGGCCGAGGAGAATCAATCTGCGCTGCGTGAACAACTTGCACGGGTCGAGAGAATGGAATCACTCGGCGTGCTTACCTGCGGTGTTGCGCATGACTTAAACAATGTCCTGGGACCCATGGTAATACTTCCAGAACTGATTCAGGAGGACATTGATGATTATATGACAGAGGACAGCCCTGCAAGAGCGTTGATCGCTGAATCGCTGAAAATCGTCAAGACTTCTGCAGTAAGGGCCGCCGTTGTGGTGCGTGACCTTATGGCTTTGACCAAGCGAGGACAGTACGAGCGGACCCTCTGCGACATTAACAAACTGCCCTACTTGAGAAGTAACGCTTCTTGCATCAATTCACTAAAAGCGAATTATCCACAAATAACTATCGAGCACACTACTGCCAAAGAGAGTCTAATAGTGCTGGCGGCTTCAGATCACCTAAACAGAGCCGTCGACAACCTGATACGCAATGCCGCGGAAGCAATTGACGAAAAAGGACTGGTTCAAGTCACAACATCTATTAAGCACCTTGATATCGAACGCATGGGCTACACTATTGTTCCCCCTGGCACCTACGCAGTTATTGAGGTATCCGACAATGGTGGCGGAATAAACCCAGAGCACCTAAGTAAGATATTTGAGCCATTCTTTTCAAAGAAGCTGCAGAGTGAGCGCAGTGGTAGTGGCTTAGGATTGTCTGTTGTTCATGGCGTCGTAAGTGATCACGATGGATTCATTGATGTAACCACTAAAGTTGGAGAAGGGTCAACATTCTCTATCTATCTGCCTGTGATTACTGATGCAACAATTCAGGAAACGAAAGAGCAAGAAGAAGAACCATCCCGAGGCACCGAACACATACTGATAGTGGATGACGAACCAGGGCAGCGGTTTCTTCTACAGAAGAGTTTGCAGAAACTTGGGTACACTGTGGACGAAGCAGAAAATGGTCATGCCGCACTTGCCCTGTTTAAAGAACTCATCAAGAAGGGCGAGCCCTCCTCGTTTGACTTGGTCTTGCTTGACATGGTCATGGGTGACGCATTTGACGGCCTTGCTACGCTGCAAAAAATAGTAAAACTATACCCGGCCCAGAAGGTTATCATTGTAAGCGGTCACGCTGAAGATGACAGGACTAAAGAATCCCTGAACCTCGGAGCAAACTGGCTGACAAAACCGTACGATATAAATGAGTTTGCGAAAGCTATACGCGAAAAGCTCGATTCGTGAGCGTATAGTGGTGGGTCATTCGCTCCACCGAAACCGATAATACAGGACTATATACTTGAGCCATTCTTCGATGGCGACTCTGATTATGACGAGGTCGTCGCTGGGTAACCCTTCGGCGAGCTCAGGACAGGCGGGTGGGCTGTGCCTGCAAAAGGCCTTGAAACCTGCCCACTGCGTGACTAGTCAGATTATATTTTATCTTTTTACAGTACAGTGATGACTGGCGGAGAACGCAGTTCGAGACGGATGACGGTTGCCACTGGATCGGGGGCAGTAGCTGGCAGCGTGATCTTGATCTGCGCGCCATCGGCTTTAACCGGAAGGGCATTTGAAGGATCGCTCAGAAGGACCGCCTGTACAACCTCCGCCTTCATCGGTATAGAGAGTGTGCCGTTGGCCGGCCAGTCGAAAACATGCAGATAGAGAGTTTTTCCTTTTGTGGTGGCACGCCCCCAGACGAGTTTGGAAAAGGGACTGGCGGTGGTGGCATAGATCGACTCATGGTTGACCTTCATCCAGACGCCGATGGCTTTCAGGGCTTCGACACTCTGCGGCGGGATTGTGCCATCGCCTTTGGGCCCGATGTTGAGCAGGTAGTTACCGCCCTTGCTGGCAATGTCGATCAGATTGCGGATCATCTTTTTGGCCGGTTTCCAGGCATGGTCATGTTCGCTGTAACCCCAGGTTGTGTTCATCGTCATGCAGGTTTCCCAGTCGATGCCGGGCATGCCGGTGGCCGGGATATGCTGCTCGGGGGTGATGAAGTCGCCGTACTTCGGGTCGAGGGCGCCGGTGAACCCATCGGTCCCCATGCTTTTCCAGCCGGCCTCGGGGCAGCGGAAGAGGCGGTTGTTCATGATAATTGCAGGTTGGTCGGCACGGACCGCGGCCATCAGTTCCATGGCACGCCAGGCTACGTCACCCTGGAAATCCTGCGAGCTGTAGTCCCACCAGAGAATATCCACGGGGCCGTAATTAGATGTCAGCTCCGCGACCTCCGCATGCAGGTAGTCCACATATTTTTTGTGGTCCCGAGTGCCGTTGGGATAGGGTTTGCCTTTAAGCGGGTGTGGCAGCTGTTTGGAGAGCGCATACTCATACTGGTCGTGATGCCAGTCGATTACCGAGTGGTAGAAGCCGACCTTCAGGCCTTCGGCGCGGGCGGCATCCACAATCTCCTTCACCAGATCACGGTGTAGCACGGAGCCGGCATCAAAATCGCTGACCTTTGAGTCGTGCAGGGCGAATCCGTCGTGGTGTTTAGAGGTGAATACCAGATAGCGGCAGCCAGCCTCTTTGGCGAGGGCGGCCCACGCCTTTGCAAAACCGGGAACCGGTTTGAAACGGGGGATGGCACGTTCGGCGTAAGTGTCGGTATCGGCTTTGACCCGTTGCTGAATCCACTCCATGCCGCCTTTTTTGGCAACCGCTTTGTCGTTCCATGTGCCGGCCAGTCCGGAGTAGAGACCCCAGTGCACAAACATGCCAAAGCGGGCCTCACGCCACCAGGTCATGCGGGCATCCCGACTGGCGGTGGTTTCGGTCGGGGTCACAGGCGCACCTGTTGCGGAGAGAGTTAAAACCAGTGTAGCGGCAGATACTGCGATGAGTGATGTGATCTTCGCTTTATGTGTATTCATAATGTATGGATCTCCATTTTTTCAAGAATAGCATGAATCCGGCAAGGTTAATAGCGTTATCACTGGTGTCTTGGGTGTAAACGAAGAAAGTGGGTAAGAATGTTGTCATGCGGCATGATCAAGCGCCCGTAACTGAGTTTTTCGACGATATATCCAGTATTTGTTGTAAGTATCGCTGAGAACAGAGCATCTAATATTGAGTATATGCTGAGCGCCGGTGATTCGCCAGAACATGCCGGATTGTTTTGTTCTTTTACCGACTACGGTTTTACAACCAGCCTCTACTACTCCTGATCCTATGAAATAACCTTCCTTCTTAAATGTAGCATACATCATTCGATCTTTGTTTCTTCTGAAATACGCCATTTCTCGTAAAGCGGTCTTTCGACGTGGTCCACTTCTGGGAAGCATTTTTGATGCTTCAGCAACAACCTTGAGAACACCATCTTTCTCCAGCTTTTTCCTCCACTTGCCTGCCTGTAGAGATATTTTAAGATCATTATTAGGGAAGAGCGCAGATGCTAAAACCGTCAGATGCTCACATGCATGATAAAAATCGAGTATTTGTTTTGCATCAGGAAAGTTACATCCAGCTATGTTCCATATCCAGCGAGCACCGTCTCCCAGGACAGCAGCACGTTCAGCCTTCCCTAAACCTCGCAAGCGAGCCTCTTGGAGAATTACGGATCCAAACTCGGATGCCGGTTGGAAGCTGGCCACATAGGTTGTGCTCTCTGGAGTACGTATAGGATTGCCGGTTTCATCAAACTCATGATTGGTAAATACACAGCCCAGCTTAACTTCTCGGCCCTTGGAGGTGCCGTCAGGGTTCTTCCCTTTGCGCCCTTTTGTTTCTATCTTGCGCATTGGCACGCCTGTGCCATCATATGCGATATACATAGTAGGCACAGCTTTGCTTCTGGATTCTTCTCTATGCTTATTCCACTGTTCTATGTCTTCACCCACTTTCTGTGCCATTTTCCTGATCTGAGAGGCGGGCACCGTAACACCGGCATAAATTCTCAAAGTTTCCTCCGCTTCTTCAAAAGAACCGTCTGTGCCAGCGGCACGACTCATCATTTTGGCGAGTCCCGGCGTATAGCTGTCAGTTAGTCCAAGCAGAAGATCCATAGGGAAATACCTGCCGTCTTCGGAATGATAGTAGCTGCGGGAAAGATTGAGCGACCCAATTAAACTTTGTACCCGCTTGCTTCTTTTGTCGTGAAGTTCACCAACAGGAACGTAACTACCGAGCGCATTGGGTTGATTAAGAAGGCTCTCAAGGATACGGCATCCATCATTGAGCAATACTTCTCGAAGCCCTGTCTCTATTTTCTCCATATCCCATTCGCCGGCAGATTCAAATTGAGATTGAACCAGGTTGACGAATGCATCGGTTTCGCTGAGCAGTTCTGATATTACGATCTGGGCTTTTTTTTACTGTCATCGCTTTTAGTCGTCTGTCGTGTCATTTCGATGGTTATATCGGCATACTCCTTTGACAGTTTCTCAAACTGATGATAGCCGTCAACAGCATCTCTTGTCTTCTCGACTTCAGTTACCGGAACCCTGCGACTCATATTGCGGCCATCCTCCCATCGCTGGTGTTTGTAGTATGGTCCTAACCGAACCTTCTTCCCTTCTTTATGCGAGTCCCGGTATTCCTCGGTTAGAGATCCCTTTTCCATGCAGTTAAGATTGGCCATTTCTTTCAGAATCTGCCTGCGTCTTTTTTCGTGTTCCATGCCGCCTCCTTGCTGTTTTAGTACTATACCACAAAAGTAATGTCTCGTATCTAGACATTATCATAGGTAAAAAAACGGATCAACACTTGTTTTACGCTATTTTACGAAATACCCACTTTCTTCGTTTACACCCAATTAGAGCAATACTTTATGATGCAAATGCTTTTGTAACAGGCGCACTTGAGAGCAAAACTGGTGTTACAGCTCTATCTC